>JAXDQG010000143.1:0-7414 GCA_034667945.1 Acidimicrobiia bacterium
CGGGTGCCGTGCCCGGCCCGGTGTCCTATGGCCGTGGCGGTGAGTTGTTGACGGTGACGGACGCCAACCTGGTGCTCGGCTACCTCAACCCTGCCGAGATCGCTGGCGGCTCGCAGAAGCTCGACCGCGACGGGGCGCTCGAGGCGGCGAACTCCCAAGCCGCAGAACCCTTGGGGCTGTCCGTGCTCGAGGCCAGCTACGGCATTTATCGGCTGGTCAACTCGAACATGTCACGGGCGCTGCGGGCGGCCTCGGTCGAGCGGGGCCGAGACCCACGTGAGTACTCCATGGTGGCCTTCGGCGGTGCCGGGCCCATGCATGCCGCGGCGCTCGCCCAGAGTTTCGGGATCGGCAAGGTCATCATCCCGCCGATGCCCGGGCTGCTCAGCGCGCTGGGTCTGCTCGTCGCCGAGACCCGGCACGACCATGTCCTACCGTGCCCCCATCCCACTGCCCAAGAGGGCTGGGCCGACGCCAACCGCAGGTTCGACGACCTGCAGAAACGAGCGCTGGCCGCCATTCTTGCTGACGGGATCGCCGAGTCTGCGGTGACGTGTTCTCGGCTGCTCGATCTCCGTTACCGGGGGCAGACGCTGACCCTCACCATCCCGCTCGAACCACGAGACGGTTCGCTCGACGACGCGACGTTCCGGGGCGCCGTCGACCGGTTCGAGACCGAGTACCAGACGACGTTCGGTCATTCGCTGGGCCAGGAGAACGTGCAGCTCGTGGGGCTCAGGGTACGAGCGTCGGGAACGGACGGGAGCGCGTTCGAAAACGTGTTGGCCCTTGCCGGTCGGGACGGGGGCGGGGGCGTCGAGTCTCGTCGGCAGGCTTACTTCGGGGAGCAGCACGGTGAGCTCGACACCCCGGTCCTTCAACGCCACGACGTCCCGGCGGAGTTGGTGCCGGGCCCGATGATCGTCGAAGGCGACGACTCGACCATCGTGGTACCCCCCACGTGCCGAGTCCGCCGGGACGACGTCGGCAACATCCTGATCGATACGAGTGCGGAGTGACCTCACTCCCGGAGCGCAAGGACCCCCCATCCCCGCGACGAAAGGCGACGACATGACCACCCTGCTCGACCCGGTGACGCAGCAGGTCATCCAAGGCGGCCTCCGCGGCATCTCTCAAGAGATGGTGACCGTCGTCATGCGAACTGCGCACTCGCCCATCTTGCGCGAGGGCGGAGACTGTTCAGCCGCGCTGTTCGACCGCCACGGCTCCACCGTCGCTCAGGCCAAGACGCTGGCACTGCACCTCGGAGCCATCCCGACCGCTTTGGAGGGGATCCTCGAGATCTACGGGGATGATGTCCATCCCGGCGACGTCTTCATGATGAACGACCCGGACGAGGGCGGCATGCACCTTCCGGACGTGTTCATCTTCCGCCCGGCGTTCGTCGCCGGCGTGCTCGTCGGGTGGTCGGGCACCGTTGCGCACCAGATGGACGTCGGTGGACGGGTGGCGGGAAGCATTGCGGTCGACTCCACCGACATCTTCCAGGAAGGCATCCAGCTCCCGGTGCTCAAATGGTTCGAGCGGGGCGTCGAGAATCGGGCCGTCACCGACATCCTGCGGAAGAACATCCGTTTCCCGCACGAAACGCTTGGTGATCTTCGGTCCCAAGCGTCGGCTTGCAGAACCGGTGAGCTGGGTCTGGTCCGGCTCGCCACTGAACACGGGCCGGACCGGCTCCAGCAGTATTTCGACGCCATCCTGGACAACACCGAGATCCTGATGCGCTCGGGCATCGCCGCCATCCCCGACGGGACGTACGCCTTCGAGGATTACATCGATGATGACGGGCTCGGCTCGGGTGAGATCTGCATCGCAGTGACGCTGACAGTGCACGGCGACGAACTCACGGCCGACTTTGCGGGAAGCTCCCCGCAGACCAAGGCCGCGCTGAACGGAACTCTCTCGACGGCGAATGCAGCGGTCTACGCCGCAGTTCAGAGCGTCGTGGGCGTTCCCGACGAGCTCGACAACGCCGGTGCCTGGCGACCGATCAAGATAACGGCGCCCCAGGGAACGATTGTCAACCCAACTCGTCCGGCATCAAGGGGGGCGCGCGGGCTGACCCTCGTGCGCGAGTTCGACACGGTGATGGGGGCGTTGCACAAGGCCTTGCCCGACGTTGCTCCTGCGCCCGGCGCAGACATCGACCTGCTCGTGTTCCTCGGCAACAACGAGGGCCAGCCAGAGCAGATGTTCCTCGAAGCGATCTGCGGTGGTTGGGGGGCCGGGCCGTTCGGCGATGGCGTCGAAGGGGTCAGCGGTCTACTCGTGAACACCTCAAACCAACCGGTCGAGTTCGTCGAGACGATCTTCCCGCTCCGAATCGAAGAGTACGGATTCGTCACCGATACAGCCGGGCCGGGTGCGTTCATCGTCGCGAGTGCGATCCGGCGGACCTACCGGTTCCTTCTCGACGAGGGCTTTGTGCAGATCCGCTCAGACCGCCGGGTGCGCGGTGGTCCATACGGCGTGCGTGGCGGACGCGCTGGCCTCACCAGCTCCTCGTCGGTCCGATTCGCCAACGGCGACAAGGTCGAGCTGCCGGGTATCTCACGTCAGGTCCTTCACCGCGACGATCTTGTCTTCCACGTCACCTCCGGTGGTGGAGGTTTCGGCGACCCACTTACCCGTGATCCCCAGCTGGTTCTCGAAGATGTTCAGAGCGGAAAGCTCTCGGTCGCACGCGCCTCGGAGGTCTTCGGGGTCGAGGTCGACCTCGAGCTGGGCGTGGCCGTCCGGGTCACCGACGAGGTCAGGGTCTGACCGAGTCGCCCCCGGGCGTCCTGAGGTTTGCTCGGTCTCCTGGGGTGCGAGCGCCCGAGGCGCTGAGCATCCGCGCCCCCGGGGACCGTACCGGTGGAATTTCTTGGATATGGGGGACTCCGATGCAAGCGGGTGACAACGTGACTGCCCTGTGCGGCCCACTTTCGGGACTGCGGGTGCTGGAGTGCAGCGAGGGCATCGCGGGTGGCTACGCCGGACGGTTGCTTGCTGACCTGGGGGCTTTCGTCATCAAGGTCGAGACCGAGCCGAGCGGCGACCCGCTTCGATGGCGTGTCGTCCCCGGGACGGCTGATGAGCCGCCGGTTCGCGGCGCATTGTTCGCCGCCCTCAACGGGGACAAGCGACTGTTCCGACTCGATCCGGAGCGCGCGCATGATCTCGAGCTCCTCGACAGGCTCGTGGTCGACGCCGACATCGTCCTCGTCGGCGCGCCAGTGCAACCAGCGCTCGACCCTGATCGGCTCCGGGCGAGAAACCCGGGCCTCGTGGTGGGCATCTCGTCGCCTTGTCGATCCCTCGGAGATGACGCGCGCTGGCTGCATGTGCACGCTGCGGCGCTGAGCAGCGCAAGCGCCGTCGTCGGCGATCCCGGCCGAGCACCCTTGCCACCCCCCTTCGACATCGGCGAGTACGAGACCGGTGTCAACCTCGCCGCGGCGGTGCTCGCGGCCCACCACCGTGCCGTCGCCTGCGGCGCGGGCCAGGTCGTCCGGGTGGACACCGCGGAGTTGCTCTTCACCTTCATGTGGGGCGCCGGCGCCATAAGCCAGCAGTCAGCGGAGCCCTTCACCCGTGAGGGAAGGCGGTTTCCCGGGTCGGGCGGCGTGTACCCCTTCGGGATCTTCCGGTGCAAGGACGGCCATATCGCCGTCATCGCTCGATCGGAGCAGAACTGGGAGGCGCTTCTGACGATCATGGGCAACCCGGGATGGTCGCGGGAGAAGCAATATGCCGACCCGGTTGAGATCGCCCGCCAGCACGCCGACGCCGCCGACGAGCACCTCGTGCCCTGGTTCGCGGAGCGGACCCGCGCTGAGGTCTTCGCGCTTGCCCGCGTGCACAAGCTCCCCATTGCGCCACTCAACTCGATGGCCGACGTGCTCGAACTCGAGCAGTTCGTCGCGCGCGGGGCGTTCGGCCGTCCGAGCGCCTTTGGCGAGCTAGGCGTGCGCACCGTACGTCAGCCTTACCACTTCGCCGACACTCCGATGGGCGGCGCGACGCCGCAAGTCGAAGACCTCGCCTGGCAAGGCCCGGACGGCGCCCTCCGCTGGCCGCCGGACCCGCGCCGCGCGAGCCCGGACAAGACCACCGGAGTACCTTCCGGAGCCATCTTCGAGGGCCTGCGGGTTCTCGATCTCGGTTGGATCTGGTCAGGACCGATGGTGAGCGCAGTGCTGGCCGACCTCGGTGCCGACGTCATCAAGATCGAGCACCGGGGGCGGCTCGACAATGCTCGCCTGCGCAAGCGCCCTCTAGTGGATGGCGTGCCGCTCGCGGGCCCGCCGCACGAGCTCTCGATGGTGTTCCACCAGCACAACCGGGGCAAGCGCAGCCTCACGTTGGACTTCAAGCACCCGCGCGGTGCGCAGCTCCTCAAGGAGCTCGCTGCCCGGAGCGACATCGTCGTCGAGAACCTGACCCCGGGGGTCTTCGATCGGGCCGGCGTCGGCTACCGGGAACTCTCCCGGGTGAATCCGCGCCTCATCTGGCTCGCGGCGTCCTCCGCCGGACAAGACGGTCCGCTCGTCGGCATGCGGGCATATGCACCGATCATGACGGCGATGGCCGGCCTCGAAGCCCTCGTCGGCTACGACGACGACCCGGTCGTGGGCATGCTTGGCTGCGGTCTCGGCGACCCAAACGCCGGTAGCCACGGCCTTCTAGCGGTGTTGGCGGCGCTGCGGGCCCGTGAGCTGACCGGACGCGGTCAGTACATCGACATGTCCCAGATCGAGGCCGCAGCCGCGGTCCTGGTCGAACCGATGGTCAACGCCCAGCTCCGGGGCCGCCAGCCTGCTCCTTGGGGCTTCTCACACCCCGACTTCGCCCCTCATGGCCATTTCCGCTGCCTCGGTCACGATCAGTGGGTCGCCGTGGCGGCCATCGACGACGCCATGTGGAGGCGTCTGGCTGACGTCGTCGGGATTTCGTCTACCAAGGCGGTTCTACGCCACGCCGGCCTTGAGGTACGACAACGGTGCCGCGAAGAGATCCACCGAGCCATCGAGGATTGGACGACGCCGCGAGACCGGGACGACGTGGTGGGGACGCTCCGCCGAGCCGATGTCAGCGCCGCCCCGGTCCTCAGCCTCGCCGAGGCCATGAGCACCTTCGACGCGTGCCTCGCCCACGTGCGGCATCCCGTCACCGGTGAGGAACGCATCGCACCGATCGCCTGGGATTTCAGCGAGACGCCGGCAATCATCCAGCGCCCGGCGCCGCTAGTCGGCGAACATAACGAGAGCATCCTCCGAGGGGTGCTCCGCTACGACGGTAGAAGCCTCGAAGAGCTTCTCGACAGCCCGGCCACCACATGACTCGCCGATCACCATCACCGTGTGAGCGCGGCATGTCCTCGAGCGGCCGAGCTGGAACTTCGGCTCGCTAGCCTTGCCATCGTGCCGCCGTCGAACACGCGCGAGGCAAAGCGCGACACCCTCATCGGTGCAGCTGTTGAGCTGCTGCTGAGCGAAGGCGTCGCGGGCTGCACCACGCGCGCGATCGCCGAGAAGAGTGGAATGCCACGGGGCTCGATCCACTACTACTTCGAAGACACCGAACAGCTCGTCGAGCTGGCTTGGAAGCGCCTGATGGGAGGGTTCTACGGCGAGCTCGAGAACGCTGCAGACACTGCAGCCGGTCCCTTGGAGGCAGTCTGGGCCGTCGCTGACGCCTACCTGCGTCTGGGCTCACGCGCAACCAGCCAGGTCCCCCTCGTGGCGTTCGAGTATCTCGTGGTGGCGAAGCGCAAGGGCCGCCTCGACGGTCCCCAAGCGGTGCTGCTGGCGCATCGGTCCCTCTTGACAAGAGTTCTCACTGCGGCGGACGTCGGCGATCCCGATGCGGTGGCCGCCAACCTCCACCGGAGTCTCGTCGGTGCACTCATCCACCAGGAGATCGCGGCGACCGAGACCGAGACCGTCCTGCGCGAGATCATGGCACCGTTGGGCATCCATCCGCCTGCGGTTGGTAACGGCAAGGCCAATCCTTCTCTAGACATCGCCGCCGGCGGTTCACGCGGGGCGAAGAAGGGCTCCACTGCCACCAACTAAACCGTGCCGAACGTGTCGCGTCTGACGGTCTTGCCCGCGCTTCATTGCACACGGTCGTGAGATGGTTTAGCGTCTTGGCCAGTTGGCCAAGACGCTTGGCCAAAGACAAATGGAATCGGGGGATGGCGCGCCCAGCGACCAGCTTGTGTCGCGAACCTGCGCCAACGCTATGGATCAAAGGGGGACATGGTCATGTATGACCTGGTGATCAGAGGCGGCGTGGTCGTCGATGGGTCCGGCGGGCCTGGTTATAGGGCCGATGTCGGCGTGCTTCATGGGCGGATCAGCCGAATCGGGATCATCCGGGAGAAGGGCCGCGAGGAAATCGACGCCGAGGATCACGTCGTGTCGCCCGGTTTCATCGACGGGCATACGCACATGGACGCCCAGGTCGCTTGGGACCCGGTCGGCACCTCATCGTGCTGGCATGGGGTCACCTCGGTGGTGATGGGCAATTGCGGCTTCACACTCGCTCCTGCACGGGCCGATGAGCGCCACCTCGTCGTGCGCAACCTGGAACGGGCCGAGGACATCTCCGCCGAGGCGATGGCCGAAGGGATCACGTGGACATGGGAGACCTACCCCGAGTACCTCGACGCGCTGGACAGGCTCCCCAAAGGCATCAATTACGCCGGCTATGTCGGCCACTCCGCGCTGCGCACCTGGGCCATGGGCGAGCGCGCCTTCGAGGAGCAGGCGACTCCCGACGACATGGCAGAGATGGCTCGGCAGTTGCGAGATGCGCTTCGTGCGGGCGCCGTAGGTTTCACGACAAGTCGGACGATGAATCACCTGACCGCCGACAATCGCCCGGTTGCCAGCCGGCTGGCGTCCTGGGGAGAGGTCGTCGCCCTCGTGAAGGTGATGGCCGACGCCGGCGGGGGGATCTTCGAGATCGCCAACGAAGACGTTCGGCGGGCCGATGAAGCGGTGCAGGACGAGTACTACGGCCGCCTGCTGGACTTGACGGTCCAGACCGGTATGCCGATCACCTTCGGCGTGTTTGCCGAACGCGACCCGAGCCTGCAGTACCGGCGGGTGCTCGACTTGTTCGACCGGGCGGCTGCGCGAGGGGGCCGCATGTTCGGCCAGGCTCACGCCCGAGAGTTCAACGTGGTTCTCTCGTTCAAAACGCAATTGCCCTTCGACGTTCTTCCCGAGTGGAAGGAGTTCCGAGCGCTGCCTCTCGCAGAGCAGAAGGGTGCGCTGGCCGATCCGGCTATGCGGGACAAGCTCGTCGGCGCAGCCCGCTCGGGTAAGTGGCCAGCAGCTGTCGGGGCCGAGGCTCGCGAGCCTGACTACGAATGGATTCGGGTCATGGACGGGCCGAT
>JAXDQG010000144.1:0-4114 GCA_034667945.1 Acidimicrobiia bacterium
CCAAAAAAGCTGGGCCGTCGTACAACTCCTCGACCCGAGGCCCGAACTTCCTGGTCCCCTCTGGAAACAGCACCAGCACCTGCCCGGCCTCGAGAATCACCTGGCAACGACGCAGCGCCTCACGGTCGGCCGTCCCCCGAGCGACAGGAAAGCCACCCAACGCAGACAGCACCCAGGCAAAGAACCGATTCGCCTTCCACAGGCTGTCCTTGCCCATGTAGCGCAACGGCCGGCGAGTGACCGCAGCCGCGATCGGCGTGTCCAGGTTGGAGCGGTGCACGGGAGCGAGAATGAAGCCTCCCGCCTTCGGCACCTTCTCCTTGCCCTCCACCCGCATCCGCAACCACAAGGTGCAGAGCAGCACCAGCAAGTTGCGCCCCAGCCGGTAAAACTCCCGCGTGGCCCGGGCGGGCTTGGGCGTGTCCCACGCCGCACTGAGACGATCGCTCACGCGGGCCATCCTGGCAGACCCGCTGCCACCACCCGGAAGGCCCGCCGCGGACGACGACACCCCCTCCGATCGATCGAAGCCTTCGCCCGAACCGCGTTGGGCCATTTGCAGCTGCGCCAGCAGCACATCGACCACCTCATCCGGGCCCAGCTCGGACGTATCCACCACAAGCGCGTCGTGTGCCGCGGCCAACGGAGAGTTCGCTCGGCTGGAGTCGGCCAAGTCGCGCCGGCGGATATCGGAAGCGACAGCCTCCACGTCCAAACCATCCTCGGCGGCGCGACGGGCTGCCCGCACCTCGGGCGAGGCGGTCAGATAGACCTTCAGATCGGCGTGGGGAAAGACCACCGTTCCGATGTCCCGACCCTCGGCCACCGCACCGCCATGCGATACCACCCATTCCCGCTGGCGGTCGACCAACTCCTTGCGCACGCCGTCAACAGCCGACACTGCCGACACGGCACCCGTCACCTCCGGCCCCCGGATGGCCGATGTCACGTCAACGCCATCCACCAACACCGCCTCCGGCTCGACCTGCAGCTTGGTCCGCTCGGCCAGCTCCGTGAGGGCCGACGAATCGTCCAACGACAGGCCGTCCCGCAGTGCCGCCCAGGTCACCGCCCGGTACATCGCCCCGGTGTCGAGGTGTGGCAAGCCCAGTCTCGTAGCCAAGGCTCGGGCCACGGTCGATTTCCCGGTCCCGGCCGGACCGTCCAATGCGACGACGAACATCAGCCGGTCACCGCGGCGAGATCGGCCACGAAGCCCGGATACGACGTGGGCACTGCGTCCATGCCCTCGACGATCGTCTCGCCGTGAGCGGCCAAGCCTGCAACCGCCATGGCCATGGCGATGCGGTGATCGCCGTGGCTGACGGTCCCAGCGCCCCGCAGGCCAGCTCCGCCGAACACAACCAGCTCCTCCTCCCCCACCTCGACCTGCGCACCGAGACGACCGAGCTCGCTCGATATCGTGGCCAGTCGGTCGGACTCCTTCACCCGCAGCTCTCCAGCCCCCAAGAACCGAGTGGGCCCGTCCGCCAAAGCCGCCGCCACCGCCAAGGCGGGCACCTCGTCCACCAGCCCGGGGATCTCCTCAGCGGTCACATCGGTCCCCCGCAGAGGTGCGCTCCGGACAACGACACTCCCGGCCTCGTGATCAATGTCGAGATCGGCCCCCATCCTGGCCAGCACATCGAGGAACCCCGCCCGAGAAGCCCCCAGATACAAGCCCTCGATATGCAGCTCAGATCCCGGGATGGCCGCTGCGGCCACGACCCAAAAGGCGGCCTGCGACGGATCGCCCGGCACCAGCCACTCCTGGGGTTGCAAGACCGACGGACGCAACCGCACGACGCAGAGGCCGGCGTCGATCTCGACGTCCGCACCCGCCTGCTCGAGCATCTCCTCGGTGTGCGCCCGGCTGCGAGCGGGCTCACGCACCACCGTCTCGCCATCGGCGGTCAGGCCGGCCAGCAAGACCGCCGACTTGACCTGCGCAGACGCCACTGGCTGCTCGTAATCGATCCCTCGCAAGGAACCACCTCGGATGACCAGCGGCGCCAGACGACCACCGTCGCGACCGTCGACATGGGTGCCCATCAACCGAAGTGGCAGCGCAATGCGATCCATCGGGCGCCGGTGGATCGACGCGTCGCCGGTCAACACGGTGAGAAACGCCTGTGAAGCGGCAACGCCGGCCAGCAGCCGAATAGCCGTCCCGGAATTGCCCACGTCGATGACGCCGGACGGCTCCGCCAACTGCCCACCGCGCCCGCCGATGCGCCAAGCACCATCCGCCAACGGCTCGACGGTGGCCCCGAACTGCTCGATCGCCACGCGGGTGCACCGCACGTCCTCGCCATCGGAGAGCCCGTGCACAACGCTGGTGCCATCGGCCAAGGCCGAGAGGATCAGCGCCCGGTGCGACACCGACTTGTCCCCGGGCATCCGCAGTCGTCCCCGCACGGGGGTGGGACCGGATACGCGCAGCCGGTTGCCGTCGACGTGGACCTGCATCACACCAGCTTGCGGACGGAGGTCATGAAGCCGGCCTCGGCGAGGGCAGCGCGGAACTCCTCGGACCGATGCACCTCGACGATGAGGTGCATCACACCCTGCGGACCTTCGGCGGAATGCATGATCTCCAGGTCGAGAATGTTGATGTCGAGACGGGTGGCGGTATTGGCCACCTCCGCGATGGCACCCGGCCGGTCGGGGACCGGCACCAGCACCTCGACCAGCTGCGACGGCCGACCGAAGCGCACCGGCAGGTTCATCCGGGCTTCGCGTGCCCGGACGAGCCTCTTCACGAGGTCATCTCGCTGGCCGTCGGCCACCATCTGGCGAATGTCCCCGAGGCTGGAGATCAGGTCGTCCAACGCCTCGACAATGGCGCCCCGATTGGTCTCACAGATGTCCGGCCAGATGCCCGGGTGCCCCGAGGCGATGCGGGTCATGTCCCGGAACCCGCCTGCAGCCAACCGCAACAGCGCCCGATGATCCCCCGACCGCTGATCCGCCAGGGCCATCAGAGTTGCGGCCGTCAGATGCGGCACATGGGACACCACGGCCACCATGCGGTCGTGGTCGGCCGGAGGCATGGACACCACCTCGGCACCTAGGCCGGACACGATGCCCCGCAGATCGGCAAAGGCCTGGCCGTCGGTGGCGTCCGTCGGCGTCAAGACCCACACCGCGCCCCGGAACAGCGTGGGGTCCGAAGCCTCGACGCCGTCGCGCTCGGAGCCTGCCATTGGATGGCCTCCAACGAAGCGGCGATCGTTCACGGCATCGCAGATCGATTTCTTGACGCTGCCCACATCGGTCACCACGCCGCTGGTGGCGACGAGGGCCTGGCGGGCCTCCTCGGCCACCGACATCACCGGCGTGGCCACGAAGGTGACGTGGGCATTGGCGTCCGTTCCGACGGCGTCGATGGCACCGATCTCCAGCGCCCGGGCAGACCGGCCCACCTCACGGTCGTAGCCGGTGACCGTCCACCCCTGGTCCCGCAGAGCCATGCCGATCGATCCACCGATGAGGCCCATCCCGACCACGTTGGCCCGGCGCCGCCCGATCATCGGTGATCCCTCACGCTCATCGGAGCCCCTTGACGCTCATCGGAGCTCCTTCACGCCCACGACGACCTTCACGCCCACGACGACCTTCACGCCCACGACAACACCTTCACGCCCACGCTCATGACGACCAGTCTTCTGCAATCGGAGCCACTACTCAGCGGCCAAGTCCGGCCGGAGCGTCACCGCCCCCTCGAGGAAGACATGCCGTAGATCTTCCCGTGGCCGATCGGTGTAGAGGTGCGCCATCACCCGGATGCAGCGGGGCAGTGAGCCCTCGACCTCCATCTCACGGCAGTTCATCAGCGGCACGGCGGCCAGGCCCGGGATCATCTGGCGGGCGCCCGTGGCGGGAAAGGTGGAGCGCACGTCGTCAGTGGCGTTGAAGAGGATGCTGACCAGGTCGTCCATCGATACACCATTGCGCTCGAACATGGTCCGAAGGAGTGCGCCCACGCGATGGGCGATGTGCTCCGGCGTGTCCTCGTCGATGGTTGTGGCCCCGCGCAGGGCTCGGACGACCTGAGGCATGACCGGGGAATCTAGCCCTGCACGCTTGCTGTCCCGGAAATCGCTGGTCGCAG
>JAXDQG010000145.1:0-3618 GCA_034667945.1 Acidimicrobiia bacterium
AGCCTGGTGGCGTTGCTGCTGCACGACGGGCTGAAGGTGGGCGAGATCCTGCAGCTCGACGTCGACGACCTGCAGGGCAGTCCCGACGAGCTGACGGTCGGCCTGGACCGCCGGGGCCGGCGTCACACCATCGAGCTGGACGAGCGCACTGCGGCGGTCCTCGACGACTATCGCGGCGGACGCACCGATGGCCCGCTGCTGCTCGGTGACAGTCCGACGCGTCAGCAGTCCCGCTTGACCCGCTTCGGTGCCGATTACCTGATCAAACGGGCCGGGCAGGAGGCCGGGCTGGCCGACCCGCTCACCGCCAACACGCTTCGCCGTACGCATGTGGCCTCGGCCTTCGAGCGGGGCGAACAGCTCGACGCCATCAGTCAGCAGCTGGGCCACGCCGATCGGCGGACGACGCGCCGCTATCTGCCCGAACAGGGCTGAACGAGGCGAGCGGCTGGCAAAACTGCTTGTTGGCGGATCCCTCTCAGCGTCGCCGTAGGAAGGGACCGGATCCGGCCGCGCAGTTGATGCAGGTCTTGGCGGTGGGCAGGGCGACGAGCCGCTCGACGTCGATGGGATGGCCGCACGTTTCGCAGAGGCCGTAGATGCCGTCGGCCAGGCGTTGCTCCGCGTGATCGAGATCGACCAGGTTGCGGAGGACCTGCTGGAGCAGCGACGACACCTGGGCGCGCTCGAAGGCGATGGTGGCACCGTCGGGATCGTGCTCGTCGTCGGCGTTCACCAGCTGCGACGCTTCGACGATGCCATCGAAGTCCTTGGTCAGCCCGGCGATCTGCGCTGTGGTGCGGGCGCGGTGCTGGGAAAGTGCTGCCTGCACGGCGGCCTGTTCCGACGATGACAGACTCCTGGAAGGCGGGCGGTCGGCCATGGTGTCGACGACAACGGGCGAGGGGTCCGCCGCATTCCGGACGTTCGGCGGGCTGCGGGAGCACCGAGGGGGAAGGCGGTTGGGGCAGAATCACGCCATGCAGCAGATCTGCGATGACCTCGCCGCCGAGCACGCCGCGCTGGACGCCGTTGTAGCCGACCTCACCGAGGACCAATGGCGCACCCCGACCCCGGCGGAAGGCTGGGATGTGGCCGACACGATCGTGCACATCCTCCAGGCCGATCTGGCCGCCCATCTGGCAGTGGTCGATCCGGACGCGTTCGAGGCCAGCAAGCAAGCGATGCTCGACGGTCGTCGCTCGCTGCAGGACGCCTTCGGCACCCGGGGGCGCCGTCAGGGGGCCGAAGTGCTGGAGTGGTGGCGTGAGAGCCGCACCAAGATGCTCGAGGCATTCCGGCCGCTCGGGCCGAAGGAACGGATTCCCTGGTTCGGCCCGTCGATGAGCGCATTGTCGTTCGCCACCGCCCGGCTCATGGAGACCTGGGCCCACGGACAGGACATCGCCACCACGCTGGGCGCCAAGATCGAAGCCACGGACCGGCTGCGGCATGTGTGCCACATCGGCGTGACCACCCGAGGGTGGTCGTACGCCAACCGGGGCCTGCACGCGCCCGAGGAGCCGGTGCGGGTGGAGCTGCGCTCGCCATCCGGCGAGCTCTGGGTGTGGGGGCCGGAGGATGCGGCGGCTCGCATCACCGGTTCTGCGCTCGACTTCTGCCTGGTGGCCACCCAGCGGCGTCTGGCCGAGGACAGTGACCTGGCCTGCGAGGGCGAGGTGGCGTCGGACTGGCTCAACCGGGCACAGGCTTTCGCAGGCCCGCCCACGAGCACCGACCGGGCACGCGCCGGGCTCTCCTGAGTGCGAGGCGGTCGATCTCCGTCGCCCAAGCGAGCATTTGGCCGCAACTCTCGTTGGTGCACCCGCTTTCGCCGGATGTGTCGCCGATTCGACGTCGATTCGCTGCGGACGTCGTCGAAATTCGACGTCAGCCGGACCGGTGATGAAATGACAGGGTGTGGGTCACCGCTCACTACGCGTGGTTGATCGTTCAACGGCGATCGGTTACGACCACCGAGTCCCCCACGCCGATCTTGGCGCCAATGTCCACGTGGATCAGGTTCAGGCCGAAGTACGTGTTCCCGTCTGCGCCTCGACGATGACGGGCCAGTACCCGGGCCGGCTCGATGTGCCGCTCGCCCGTCTGCTGGTCGACCTGCGGCACCGAACAACGATCGCACGGCTTGGCCACGTCGAAACGAGCCCCGCCGATTTCGATGCCTCGCCACCAGTCTTCCACCCACGGGCCGTCCGCTCCTGCGACGACCACGTTCGGACGGAACCGATCCATCGGCACCGGCTCCTCCGCAAACCGGTTCAACTCCGCCAGGGAGGTTTCAGTGCACAACAAGAGCGGATAGCCGTCGGCGAAGCTCACCTCGCGGCCCCGCCTGTCCCGGAGTGGGTTCACCGCGCGCCGGTAACCGCCCGCCATACCGGCCAGGCGCACCGCCTCGCCCAGCACATGCGACAGCCACCCGGCAACCTCGTCGCCGCCATCAGAGGCCGGAAGCACGTGGCCCCAAATCTCCACCGACATGCTCTCCACCGCGGGAGCGGCCACGCGGACCTCCGCTCGCCCCGCCACGGACATCACCAGGCCTCCGTCCTCGGTCGGCAGCGCGCTGACCCGGGCCAACGCCGGATGTGTCCGCTGGGTCACCCCCTGCCCGCTCGAATCCACCACCATCCAGCGTCGGTCGCCCTCCAGACCGAACCGGCCCACCGTTGCCTGCGAACGAGCCACCGCAGCACACGCCTTGACCGGATACACGAAGATCCCCGTCACGGTCAGCACCGGTGACTCGTACGCAGCCTCGTAGTCCGGTCGAACGGGCGAAGCTGACCGGGTCGGATACGATCTGGCGCGGCGGGGAAGCCCACGGCGCCGGGACGGCGTCGTGACGGAGATGGGAGCAGCGCGGTGCGCTTGAGAGTCTGGATCGACCAGGATCTTTGCACCGGGGATGGCATCTGCACCGACCACTGCCCGGCAGTGTTCACGATCCTCGAAGACGGCATCGCCTATGTGAAGCAGGACGGCCTCGTCCTCAACGATCCGGGCAGCTCCCGCTCGGTGGCCATCGTGCCACAGCGCTACGAGCAGGTGGTCGTGGAGAGCTCGCAGCAGTGCCCAGGGGAGTGCATCTTCGTCGAGCTCGAACCCGAGCCGGTCGCCGCGGTCGGCCGACCGCCCGACGGCGTACGGGTGAAGCCCGCCTGAGCACAGGCCCGCCTCGGGCAACCGCGTCCCCGATCTCAGCTGCAGTGGGCGGCGATCAGCTCCTGCACCCGATCGAACTGCTCCACGGTCACCATGTGCCCGGCCTCGTCCAGGACCTCGACCCGGGCGCTCGGGATGAGGCGCCCGAAGTCCTCCGCGTACTCCGGGGGCGCCAGCCGATCCTTGGCGCCCCAGATCACCAGGGTGTCGGCGGTGATGCGGTAGGTGCGCCGCGACAGCCCCTTGTCGGGTATCGGCCACATGAACTTGGCCACCGCGGTGAAGCCCATCACCATCTTCACCATGCCCTCGACGTAGGCCTCGTCCTTGACCAGCTCGAGCGTCTCCGACACCGAGCCGCCCCCTCCCCCGCGAGCCGCCTTGGCCTGCTGGGCGACCTCCGAGTCGGGGTCTGCCCACAGCATGTCCATG
>JAXDQG010000146.1:0-3237 GCA_034667945.1 Acidimicrobiia bacterium
GCTCTGGGCAGAGGCCAATGCCCGGCTTTCCGCGGGTGACGGGCATTGGAGATCGGGGCGGTTGAACAGGGCGCAGGCCGCTTACCGCGAGGCCATCGCGCAAGACCCGGGCCTGGCGCCCAAAGCGATGTTCAGCCTCGGCTACCTGCTGAGGATGCGGGGGAAGTGGAAGGAGGCGGAGGCGACCTATCGCGACGCCATCGCCACGAAACATCCCGACGTTGCCCCGACCGCCATGGTCAACCTGGGCTATCTCCTCCGGAAGCGTGGTCGCTGGGAAGAAGCGGAGGAGGCGTACCGCGAGGCCATTGCCACCGAGCACCCCTACGTGAGCCCAACCGCCCTTGTGAACCTCGGTTATCTCATGAAGTATCGACGCCGGTGGAACGAGGCGGAAAGCGCGTACAAGGAAGCGATAGCCATTCAGCATCCCGACATTGCGGCCACCGCCATCTTCAATCTCGGCGAACTTCTGCAGGAGCGAGGCAGGTGGAAGGAGGCGCATACCGCGTATCAGGCCGCCATCGCCTTCACGGCCATACAGGGGGCGCAGTCGCATGCCATCGCCGACGAAGACCTCCACACGGAAGTTGCCAATCCCGAAAGGGACGACGAACAGTCCCAAGGGATGAGTGAGCCGTCCCAAGGGATGAGTGAGCTGTCCCAAGGGATGGACGAGTCGTCCGAAGCCTTCGAGGAGTTGTTGGACAGGGAAGACCAACCCTCCGGCGCGTAGCCGCTCTGCGCGAGGATGCTCCTGCGTCCCGCTCGAGGGCCTCTTCGAGCGGCGGCCGGATCCAGCCAGATGCGACGTGTCGTCAGCATTTTCGTCAGCAGATCGTCGGCATCGGCAAGCCCTTTTGGCGCAAGCTCACAAAGGAGCGTGGGAGATGCATTTGGCGGTTCGCGGCACGGAACTGGCGTTCGACATCAGGGGCAGCGGGCGCGATGTGGTGTGGGGCCACGGACTGTCCAGCAATCGTGCCCACGAGGACGACCTCCGGTGGTTCGACTGGGCTCGCTTGGCGGCCGCATGTCGGCTGTTGCGCTACGACGCCCGCGGACATGGCAAGTCGGGCTACACCAACGATCCCACCAGCTACAGCTGGTCCGAACTGGCCGCCGACCAACTCGCCCTGGTAGACGCACTCGACATTGGGCATTACGTCGCTGCCGGCGCGTCGATGGGCTGCGGCACCGCGCTGCATGCGGCTGTGGCGGCGCCCGACCGGATCGACGGTCTGCTGCTGGTCGTGCCGCCAACGGCGTGGGAAACGCGTCGGGAGCGGGTGCAGATGTGGGGCGAGGTGGCTGCGCTGATCGAGACCCAGGGCGCGGACGCATTCATCGAGGCGATGGCGGCGGTGCCGTTGCCCGACCCCTTGGCCGACGAGGCGATCTGGGGCGACGCCTTTGCGAGAAACGTCAAGGCGACGGACCTGGCCCGGCTGGCCGGACTCTTCCGCGGCGCCGGCACGGCCGACCTCCCGACGCGAGAGCAGATCACCAAGATCACGGTGCCGACACTCATTCTGGCGTGGAGCGGAGATCCGGCCCATCCACTCACCACGGCGGAGGCGCTCGCCGATCTTCTGCCGTCCGCGCAATTGTCGGTCGCGAGGACCTGGGAGGACTTCGGTCAATGGACCGACAAGGCGCTGGCATTTCTGCACAGCCTGCCGCCCTTCTGAAGGCAATCTTCGCAGGCAGCCAGGACAGACGGTCCCGAGAGTCAAGGCCAGTGGCGGGAGGACGCCTTTGAGCAACCTGTTTCAGATCTGGGCGTGAGCCACTCGGCACCGTGAGCCAACGGGCGTGGAATGGCAGCCGTTGCCCCGGCCAGCAGCACTTACACTCCCGCTAATGGGAGCGAGGGACAGCGGCCAGTCGACGGTTGGCATCCTCGGCGCAGGCCTCAGCGGTGTGCTCATGGCCATGCAATTGCGCCGCGCCGGCGTGGACGCCTTCACGATCTACGAAAAGCAGCCCGATGTCGGTGGCACGTGGTTACGCAACAGATATCCCGGACTTCATTGCGACATCCCTGCGCACCTTTACAGCTATTCGTTCGAGCCCAATCCCAATTGGTCCATGGTCTACGCCGGGCAGCCCGAGATACAGGCGTACATCCGCTCCTGCGCCGAGAAGTACAACCTCGTCGAGCACCTTCGCCCGGACACCTGCGTCGAGGCCGCCCGATACGACGAGGACAGGGCCCGCTGGGCACTGGAGTTGGCCAGCGGGGAGGAAGCAACCCATCGCATGGTGGTCTCGGCCACCGGGGGTCTGACCGAAGCTCGTCTACCTCGCATTCCCGGCCTCGATACCTTCGCCGGACCGATGTGGCATTCGGCCTCGTGGCGAGACGACGTGGACCTGAAGGGACAGCGTGTCGCCGTCATAGGCAGTGCGGCCAGCGCTGTCCAGGTTGTTCCTGAGGTGGCCCGCCGGGCAGCCGAGGTCGTCGTCTTCTCCCGCACGCCGAACTGGGTCATGCCCCGGGGCAACCGGCACTACACGCAGGAGGAGCAGGAAGCAGCCCGCTCGGATGCGGCCATGCGGCGCATCCGTCGACACCAATATCGCGAGGCGATGCTCTGGTATGGGGCCTATCGGAAGAATGCGTCCGCCATCAAACAGCTGCGTGAGATCTGCCTGGCCAATCTGCACGGGGCGATCGACGACCCTGTACTGATAGAAGCGCTGACGCCCGACTACGAGCCGGGCTGCAAGCGCATTCTCGTGTCCGACGACTACTACCCAGCGCTCGCACAAGACCACGTTCAACTGATTCCTCACGGCGTCGAGGCACTGACGGCCGACAGCATCGTGGCCAGCGACGGCTCGAAGACCCCGGTGGACGTCGTGATCTTCTCCACGGGCTACCGCCTGGGCGGCCGTGCCGAGGGCGGGCCCGCCCTGCATGTCTTCGGGCGCGCCGGTCAGCGGCTTTCCGAGGCGTTGGGCAGGCAGCCGGAGGCGTATCGGGGCATCGCCATCCCCGGCTTTCCCAATTACTTCACCATTTGCGGTGTGAACGGCACGGTGGCCTACGGCTCGCTGATCGCCTCTGCCGAGGTGCAAACCGAGGTGATCGCACGCTGGGCGGGCCGGCTGCTGGACGGAGATGTCCACTCCGTCGAAGTCCGCGCCGACGCCTCGAAGGAGTTCAACAAAGGGATTCAAGCCGAGCTGCAGAACATGAGCTGGACCGGTGACTGCCCCAACTTCTATCGG
>JAXDQG010000147.1:0-3250 GCA_034667945.1 Acidimicrobiia bacterium
TCCAACAGCTCTCCACGCTGGGCGACATCGACGTGGTGCCAGCTGGCACGCCCGCGGCTGAGGTGCTGGCCATGGGCCCTGACGGCGTCTTCCTCTCCAACGGCCCTGGCGACCCGGCCGCGCTGGACTGGGCGGTTGACAACGTCCGTCAGCTGGTGGGCAAGGTGCCCATCTTCGGCATCTGTCTCGGTCACCAGCTGCTCGGCGCCGCCCTGGGCGGCCGGACGTTCAAGCTGCCCTTTGGGCACCATGGCGGCAACCAGCCCATTCGCCGGGCCGAGACCGGTGGGGTGGAGATCGCCAGTCACAACCACAACTACGCCCTCGACCCGGACTCCCTGGGATCGGGGGTCGAGGTGACCCACGTGAACCTCAACGACGGAACGGTCGGCGGCCTCGCAGCCCCCGAGCGGGCCTGCTTCTCCGTCCAGTACCACCCCGAAGCCGGACCGGGCCCGCACGATCCGCGCTACCTGTTCCCGCTGTTCGCCGAGCTCATGGATCGCTTCGGTTCGGCCGGGGTGCAGGACTGATGCCGCGCCGCGACGATCTTCATTCGATCCTCGTCATCGGTTCCGGCCCCATCATCATCGGCCAGGCCTGCGAGTTCGACTACTCGGGCACGCAGGCCTGTCGGGTGCTGCGCAGCGAGGGCTACCGGGTCATCCTGGCCAACTCCAATCCGGCCACGATCATGACCGACCCCAACTTCGCCGACGCCACTTACGTCGAGCCGCTCGACGCCGAGGTGCTCGAGTGCATCATCGCCCGTGAGCGTCCGGACGCATTGCTGCCCACGCTGGGCGGCCAGACTGCGCTCAACCTGGCCATGGAGCTGGTGCAGGCCGGCGTGCTGGACGCTTATGGGGTCGAGCTCATCGGCGCCAAGGCGGACGCCATCGCCACCGCCGAGGACCGTGAGTCCTTCAAGCGGGCCATGGTCGAGATCGGGCTGTCCGTGCCGGCCTCTGGCGTCGCCCACGACCTCGACGAGGCCATCGAAGTGGTCGACGAGGTCGGGTTGCCGGTCATCATCCGGCCGGCGTACATCCTCGGCGGCCGCGGCACGGGCATCGCCCACACCCTCGAAGAGTTCCGCCGTCTGGCTCTGCGGGGGCTCGAGGCCAGTCCGATCAGCGAGATCCTGATCGAGAAGTCCATCGTCGGATGGAAGGAGTTCGAGCTCGAGGTCATGCGTGACCGAGCGGACAACTGCGTGGTCGTGTGCTCCATCGAGAACGTCGACCCGATGGGCGTGCACACCGGCGACTCCATCACGGTGGCGCCGGCACAGACCCTGTCCGACCCCGAGTACCAGCGGATGCGGGATGCCGCCTTCGCCTGCATGCGACGGGTGGGGGTCGAGACCGGCGGATCGAACGTCCAGTTCGCCACCCACCCGGAGACGGGGGAGCTGGTCATCATCGAGATGAACCCGAGGGTTTCGCGCTCCTCCGCCCTCGCTTCGAAGGCCACCGGGTTCCCGATCGCCAAGATCGCGGCCCGCCTGGCGGTGGGCTACACACTCGACGAGATCACCAACGACATCACCCGGGCCACGCCGGCGTCCTTCGAGCCGGTCATCGACTACGTGGTCACCAAGGTGCCCCGCTGGGCCTTCGAGAAGTTCCCCGGCACCGACTCGGTGCTCGGTACCCAGATGCAGTCGGTGGGCGAGGTCATGGCCATCGGGCGCACCTTCCCGGAGTCGGTGCAGAAAGCCATGCGCTCCCTCGAGCAGGGACGATTCGGGCTCAACGCGGATCCCGGCGAGGCCCCCTGGGACGAGCTGGCCGACGACCAGCTCCTCGCGCGGATCGCGGTTGCCCGGCCCGACCGCCTCTTCGGCGTCGAGGCCGCCCTGCGGCGCGGCCTGGGCATTCCGCGAGTGACCGCCGCCACCGCCATCGATCCCTGGTTCCTCGACCAGATCCTGGCCATCTCCGACGAACGGGCCGCCTTGGTCGCTGCGGGAGGGCCCGCCGCTCTGAGCGCTCGAACCTGGCGCCGCGCCAAGCAGCGCGGCTTTTCCGACGCCCAGTTGGCCTGGCTCTGGAACACGACCGAGTCCGAGGTCCGGGCAGCCCGCCAGGCGGCAGGCGTGCATCCCACCTACAAGACGGTCGACACCTGCGCCGCCGAGTTCGAGGCCCGCACGCCCTACTACTACTCCGCCTGGGAGGACGAGGACGAGGTTCCGCCGGCCGAGCGGCCACGGGTCATCATCCTTGGCTCGGGACCCAACCGGATCGGCCAAGGTATCGAGTTCGACTACTGCTGCGTGCACGCCTGCTTCGCGTTGCAGGAAGCCGGTTTCGACACAGTCATGGTGAACTGCAATCCCGAGACGGTCTCCACCGATTACGACACGTCCGACCGGCTGTACTTCGAGCCGCTCACCATGGAAGACGTGCTCAACGTCATCGAGGCCGAACGGCGCAGCGGCGAGGTGGCCGGGGTGGTGGTGGCCCTCGGTGGGCAGACGCCGCTCAAGCTGGCCGGCGCCCTACCCGCCGACCTGGTGCTCGGCACCTCGCCCGCCAGCATCGATGTGGCCGAGGACCGCGAGCGCTGGAACGCCCTCTGCGCGCGCCTCGACATCCCCCAGCCGGCGGGCGACACGGCCGCCACCATCGACGAGGCGCTCCGGATCACCAGCCGCATCGGCTTCCCCGTGCTGGTGCGGCCCTCTTACGTGCTGGGCGGCCGGGCGATGCAGATCGTGTACGACGCGGAGGGGCTGCGCGCCGCCATGGCCGAGTTGGCCGCCTTCGGCTCGCTCGGCAAGGAAGGCGGGCTGTCCGCCGAACGCCCCGTGTTGGTCGACCGGTTCCTCGAGGATGCCACCGAGGTGGACGTCGACGCCCTGCGGGACGCCACCGGTGCGTTCGCCATCGGCGGGATCATGGAGCACGTCGAGGAGGCGGGGGTGCACTCCGGCGACTCCGCCTGCGTCCTGCCTCCGATGAGCATCGGCGAGGAGATGATGGGGCGGATCGAGGACACGACCCGCAGGATCGCGATCGAGCTTGGCGTGGTCGGGCTGATCAACATCCAGTACGCGATCGCCGGCGGCGAGCTCTACGTGATCGAGGCCAACCCGCGCGCGTCGCGGACGGTCCCCTTCGTGTCGAAGGCCGTCGGCGCCCCGATCGCCAAGATCGCCTGCCGCCTGATGCTCGGCGAGCCGCTCTCAGATCAGGACGTGCCGGAGATGCCGCAGGGTCACGTCTCGGTCAAGGAGGCCGTG
>JAXDQG010000148.1:0-6536 GCA_034667945.1 Acidimicrobiia bacterium
GAGGACCATCACGTTCGAGAGGACAATCACGTACGAGAAGATTTGCCGGCTTGATGTCACGATGCGCAAGCCCTGCATCCCACAGGCGCCGGACGATGAGCAGGGCCTCGTCGATGACGCCATCGTCAATGTCGGCCTCACCCATCTCTCGGGCACCGTCGAAGAACTCTGTAACCAGGAGGTACTCGCGTTCGGGGGTGATCTCGACGATGCCGAACGCTGCTGCCGTGGGAATGCCTGCGTCGCGCACCAACCTCAGGGTGTAGTCCTCGTACTCGACGAACCGTCGAACCGACTGGAACGGTGCCTCATCCTCCAGTCGGCCGTAGAGGATCGTGCGGCCGAGCTTGTACCAGCGGTCGGCTCGCACATGGCTCAGCGCATAGAGCTTCCCGAAAAGGTACGTGTCCGGTTGACCTGCGACCTTCAGGCGCAGTGGGGTCGATCCACCCGAGCCCTCGAGGCCCACGGGCCGCACGTCGATCACGGTCAACCCCAACTGGTCCAGGACCGCTTTCCTGATCGCGTCACCGCGAGGTCCTTCGACGTCGAGATGTGCGGTCTTCCCTCGCCGGTACGTGACCGGCCATACCGCGTTGGGCGTGAAAACCCGGAAGGCTACGAGTGTCACGGCGACAGCCAGCACGACGCCGACGAGGATGTCCGAGGGATGATCGACACCCAGGTACAGCCGCGCGACGACGAAGATGGCCAGCGTCACGCCAACGCCGACCTTTGCGATCTGTCGCGGGTGACCGGCCGCGACCAGTGAGTACGTGGCGCCGACCAACAGCGACGTCATGAGGGCGACCGGCGTCGACGGCATGGAGAACCCTGCCCAGTCACCGATGATCGTGACGCCGTAGGAGCGCGGTCGGGCGAACGAGTCGTAGAGGTTGCCGCCGATCAACTCGAGCACGATCAGGCTGCCCACATAGGTGAAGAGGTGGCGCCACCTCTTGAACACCAGCAGTGCGGTCACGAGCGCCAATGCCAAGACCGACACGAGCCAGCCCGACGCGATCCGGTCGACTTCTTGGGCGATGGGAGTAAGCCACGCCATGCGCAGGTGAGCGAAGGCCCGCAGGACGACCGCGTCGATGCGTTCGCTGAAGCGCCGAGCAGACGCTGTCCGCACCAGCACGACCAGCCAGATCCCCAGGAGCGCAAGTGCAGCCACCCAAACGCGGCCCGTGCTTCCAATGCTGCGGGGCAGCGGCGGTGGAGCGCCTGTGGGCCGGCGACGGCGGCGGGACAGACGGGCAGTGCTACTGACCGGTGCTCGGTCCATGGCACCGGCGTTCAGCTTCGTTCGTGGCGTCGCGTCCCCGCGATCGGCACCGGCCACTGAAGAGGTCATGACCGCTGCGGACGTACGAGAGGTCTCGGGATCATGACTGCCTCAGAATCATGACGGGGTCGCCGACCATCCATAGAGGTAGGCGCCGAATGGTGGAGGCGCTCGCGAATGACTAACCCTCGCGACTGGCGAAAGGGCGGACTCGAGCGGGCCACGGCCCGGTCGTAGGCGGAGATGCGCACAGTTCTCACACTGCCCGGGGCGCCGCTATTCGAGATTTCCAACCGTGTACCGACGGCGACGTTGGCGACGGCCTACAGCCATATGACCAGCGCTGAAGCCTGAACCGTACCACGGGCGTCCGGGCCGGCGTCCGCTGAAGCGAATGACCAGTTTCGAGCAAAACACCCGTCAGAGGTCCGTCGTAGGTGCAAGGCTGAGGCCCACGCCGCCGCCGGGGGCGGCGTAGGAGCTTGCGCGGAAGGGCCCTCTTGGAGGCTACCGACCTGTTGATGCAGGGAACGTCGCATCCGCTTGGACCTCTCCAAGGAGGGGATTCCAAATGGCGAGTTCAATGCAGGCGCCACCGACCATGGGCGTGCGGAGCAGCGGCCCGATTGGCGTGCAGCGCAACATCGGCAAGCAAATTTTGTTGTCCATCGTCACGCTCGGCGTGTACGGCGTCTACTGGGCTTACGTCAGTCATGAGGAGATCAAGCAGCACACCGGCGAGGGGGTGGGCGGAGTCGTTGGGGTCCTGATCAGCGTGTTCGCCGGCTTCATTACGTGGTTCCTGCTGCCCATCGAGATCCAGAAGATGTACGAGCGTGACGGCCGGCAGAGTCCCGTTCGGGCATCCACGGCGGCATGGATCCTCCTCTTTGGCGTGCCGTGGTACGTCAAGTGCCAGAGGGCGTTGAACAAGTATTGGGCTTCGAAGGGCGCTCCCGCCGCACCGTGAACTGCGGCGCGTCGGCGGAAAAGCCGTCGTAGGCTCGCGAAATGCCCACAGCGACTGCCAATGGCATCACCATTTGTTATGACACATTCGGTGATCCGGCCGAACCCGCGCTCTTGCTCGTCATGGGCTACACCGCGCAGCTGATCGCGTGGGACGAGAAGTTCGTCAATGCGTTGGCCGGGCGAGGCTATTTCGTCATCCGGTTCGATAATCGTGATTGCGGGCTCTCGACGCATCTCGACGGTGTCGAGGTGGATCTGCCGGCACTCTTCGCGGCCCGAGAGGGTTTGGGCGCGCTGCCGCCGGCGCCGTACTCACTTTCCACCTTCTCCGACGACGCTTTCGGTCTGCTGGATCACCTCGGGATCGAGGCGGCCCACATTGCCGGGGCCTCGATGGGCGGAATGATCGTCCAGACCATGGCGATCGAACATCCCGAGCGGGTCCTCTCCATGACCTCCATCATGTCCGCCACTGGCGAGCCGGATTATGGGCAGGCCACGCCCGAGGCCATGGCTGCCCTGCTCACGCCGCCCCCGCCCGAGCGGTCGGAGTTCATCGACTACGCCGTGTCCCGCGCCAAGTTGTTCTGCAGCCCCCGTTACTTCGACGAGGCCAGGATCGCCGAGCGGGCCGGTGCCGGCTACGACCGGGCGTTCTACCCGGAGGGCGCCACACGTCAGCTGGCTGCGGTGTGGACGTCGGCCGATCGAACGGAACAGCTGAAACTGCTTCGAGTGCCGACGCTGGTCATCCATGGCCGGGCTGACACGCTCATCACCCCCTCCGGCGGTGAGCGCACGGCCGAGTTGATCCCCGGCGCCAACCTGCTGCTCCTCCACGACATGGGCCACGACCTGCCCGAACCACTGTGGCCCCTGGTCGTCGACGCCATCACCAGCCACACCAAGCACCGCATCGGCTGATGTCGCCAGCGGCTGACCTGCGTCGCAGGTGGTGCGCCGGGGCGCTCAGGGAACCGCCGGCGCCACCCCTTCGTCGCTGAAGCCGCTGCTGAGAACGCCGACCCACACCACGATGGCGGCCACGGGCGGCACGATGATCCAGAAGAAGAGCAGCGGTGGGACGGTGGCCAACAGGATCAGCGAGTTGCCGGCCTGCCGAGCGAAGGGGCGGCGCATCAACCCGAACAGCATGGCGACGCCGAACGCCATCAGCAGGCTGCTGCCGATGATGCGGCCGCCCCAGTTGTGGGCCTCGAACACCGTGCCTATCCCGGCGAGGACCATGGCCGCCCCGAGCAGGCCCGCCACCGGGGCCCACCATGTCTGAACGACGGCGTGGCGCAGCCGAGCACGCTCGCCGAGGGGGAGCGAGGCGAACAGCCGGCGTTGCGTGATGAGCAGTACCACCACCGCGAGGGCGATCAGCGGGGTCATCCCGCCACCGAGGCCCATGGCGCCCAGGGAGGCGCCAAGAACGACGAGCGCGATCACGACGACCTTGGCGCCGGGACTCAGAGCAGTCATAGCTGCCTCGACTCTCTCTTTGGGGACTGACCGGACGAGATCGGCGAGCGTCAGAAGCCACGCCCTGGCGCCCTCATCGCGGAGGCGGTCGACGAAGAGTTGGACCATCGGCGCGCTGTAGCGCTGGCGGAATCCGCGGGGGTACAGCACCATCAGGGCTCGGTAGACGGAGCGATGGCGCTCGATCGAGCGTGCCGAACGCACGTCATGCTTCTTTCAGCCCAGGCATTTGGCGCCGAGCCCATTTCGGCGAACCAGCCCGCCGGATCAGCGCTTCCAGGCGTTGCAGTTCCGATGTGCACACCCGGGCTCCGAGTGCGGTGAGTCGGTAGTAACGCCGTCGCTGGTCGTCGAGCGCCGGATCGGGCCGCTCCGTGGTCTCCTCGATCAAACCGTCGGCCAGCATCCGTTTGATGGAGCCATAGAGCGTTCCCGGGCCCATGCGCACGGCGCCGTCGCTCAATTGCTCGACGTCGCCCATGATCGCATAGCCGTGCTTCTCACCGCCTAGCAGGGCGACAAGGATGTGCAGCGTGGCCGAGGGCAGTGGGGTGAGCTTGTCGATCCTCTCCGCATCGTCGCCCACGAGCCCTCCCGGAACTATCGAGATTCGCTATATCGGTTCTCGTCATAGTCCGCCCCCGGCGCCCCCGTGTCAAGGCCGGTCGAGCAACGCGCCACCGAACGACGGGTCAACGCAGATCTCGGACCCCGACCAACGAGTCTCTCGTCACGACGAGCCGAAGCTCTTCCTCGGCCAGTGACTCGGTGGCGGGTGGCCGACGGGGGATCGTGAAGTAGCGGATCTCGGCGGTGGAATCCCATACGTGCACGTTGACGTGGTCCTCGAGCGCAGTTCCGAACTCGGCCAGCACGCCCCGCGGATCCCGCACCACCCTCGCCCGGTACTCGTCGGACTTGTACCACTCCGGCGGGGGACCGAGCAGGGCGGTCGGATAGCACGAGCACAGGGTGCAGACGATCACATGGTGGTCGGTCTCGGTCTGGGCGAGGGCCACGAGCCGCTCACCGTGACCGCCCCCAAAGCCGAGAGAGGCCACCGCTCCGGTGGCATCGACCAGCAGCCGGGTGTGGAAGTCCGCATCGACCCAGGCCCGGGCGACGACGACCGCGCCGGCTGACACCGGGTCTTCTCCGGCGGCTCGGCGGATGCGACCGTCCACCGCGCCGGGCGCCAGCCAGCCCCGCTCGACCAGCGCCTCTTCGAGCGCACGGGCCTGATATTCGGGGTGGGGTTCCTGGGGATCGCCGTCGTCAGTCATGGATCGGCTCCAGATAGGGCTCGAACAGGTCGGCGGAGACGTCGTGCGGTCCCGCTCCCGGCCAGAGGTCGCGGGCGCGGAACCGAACGGCGTAGACCCACGTGGGCAGTTCGGGCCCACCGTGGGCGTGGGAGTCGGGATAGACCCAGACCCCATTGACAAGCACCACCTCACCCTGGCGGCCCCGGAGATACGCCGGCAGGCGGGTGTGGCCCTCGGGTCGGTGGTCGCGGACCCGCACCCGGTCGCCCACGGTGAAGCGGTTGTCGTCTTCGGGCTCACGCTTGTTGTGGGGGAGAGAACCTCTGCTCGCTGCCACGAACCGGACGGGCTCGGGGTAGGCCTCCACGCCCATGGCTGGTAGACCGGCCGCCCTGCGCCGCGCCCGATCCGGCACCTCGCCCTCGGCCACCAGTCCGCCCTCGACCGCACAGCGCTCGGCCACCCGCAGCCAACGACCTGCGGAACCGAGGCTCCGGTACTCCTCGGGCGGCAGTCGCTCCATCACATGGCGCAGGGCGTCACCGTTGACCTCCGCCAGACGGGCTGTCACAGCCGCCAGCGCATAGGTGAACCGCTGCCACCACGCCGACCAGGGCTGATCGGCTTCCACCGGCACCCGTCCGAAGCCTGGCCGGCCCCCCAGATCGTGCGGCCCGTCCACCGCCGGCCAGCCTGCCACAGCTCCGAGGACGCCGGTACATATTCGCTCGCTTCGCGAACGGGCGACACGATTCCCCATCGACTAGCAAGACTGGTGACAGTCAGAGATCGGTCGCCGACCAGAGAGCGAGCCACCAACCATGCGCGAAGCCGTCATCGTCTCCTACGCACGCACCGGGCTGGCCAAGTCAGCGCGTGGCGGGTTCAACCACACGCCCGCCATGAGCATGGCCGCGCACGCCATCAAGCACGCAGTGGCCAAGTCCGGCGTCGAGCCAGACGCCTTCGAAGACGTCTATCTGGGCAACGGCGCCCACGGTGCCGGAAACCTCGCCCGTCTGACCGGACTGCTCGCCGGCCTGCCGGTCACTACTGCCGGGTCGACGGTGCAGCGGCATTGCTCGTCGGGGCTCAACGCAGTGGCCCTGGCGGCCAATTACATCCGGCAGGACGGTGCGGACGTCGTCGTCGCCGGCGGTGTCGAATCGATCTCGATGCCAAATCCCGGCATGGGCGGCAGCGTCAACATGGATCCGGCGCTCCCAGCGCAGTATCCGGCCATCTACATGGCGATGATCGACACCGCGGACATCGTCGCCGAGCGTTACAAGGTCAGCCGCGAGGCGCAGGACGAGTACTCCCTGCAATCGCAGCAACGCATGGGTGCCGCCCAGGCAAACCACCTCTTCGACGACGAGATCGTCCCGATGAAGACCAAGATGAAGCTCGTCAATCGCGAGACCAGGGAAGAGTCGATTGTCGACACGGTGGTCGATCGGGACGAGTGCAACCGGCCGGAGACCACTCTCGAGGGACTCGCCAAGCTTGCGCCGGTCAAG
>JAXDQG010000149.1:0-3618 GCA_034667945.1 Acidimicrobiia bacterium
TAGCCGGTGAGGTCGGCGAAGAGGTCGGCCGGGGTGGCGGTGAACAGGCACACCGTGCCCGCCGCCGACGGTTTGGTGATGACCAGGTTCGGTGTCGGTCCGCTCGGGCTCGGGTTCAAGTTGGAGGCCAATGGGCGGGGGCTGTCGCAGGGCCACACGGTCACATAGCCCGGGCTGTCGGCGTTGACCGCGGTCACGTTGAGGACCACGCCGGCGGCGTCGGCCGGCACACCTGTCCCGGTGACCACGTCCAACACGACCGTCTGGCCCGCATTCGGACGCGTTCCCCCGTAGCCGATCTGCAAGCTGCCCTCTCGAGTGTCCAGGATGCGCACCGGGCCGACAGCCACGAACGAGCCATTGCCCGGCGGGGGCGCCGGGGCCACGGCGGTGGGCCTCGGCCTGGCCGCCTGATACTGCGAGTACTCGTACTGCCACGACCCGAGCACCGTGAGGTTGTCCGGCGGCGAGCCGGTCAGATCCCAGCTCTGCGCACCAGCGGTGGTGAGGTCGAAGCCGTGCCAGGTGAGGACCCCCACGTCGAACGATGGGGCGACCGCGTACACCGCCTTGGCGGCCAGTCGCTGGCTGGACCCGCACGGCGGCACCGAGTCGACCCCGCCGAGATGCCAGCTCTTCCCGGTGGTCTCCTCCTCGTAGGGGAAGAAGCCGACCTCGCCGATCATCAGTGCCAGCTTCCGGTCGGCGACCCGCTGGAGGTAGGCCCGCAGCCGCTCGTTGCGCTGGGTGTCGGTCCACCGCTGCGAGCAGGTCTGATCGTTCTCCGGCGCCGGCCAGCCCCAGAAGTCGTAGGCGTGCATGGAGAACATCGTCCGGTGGAGGGGGTCGACGTCGACCAGATCGGCGCCGCGGCTGATCACGCCGGAGTCGGCCGCTGGTGAGGCCTCGATGTTGAACCAGTCCACCGCTCCCTGGCCGGTCTGGGCCTCGTCGACCACCAACATGTTGTGGCCGCCGACGCTGCGAACGGCCTGGATGACGGCGTCGTGCTGGTCGTACCAGTTGTTCTGAAAGGTGTCCTGGGCAGCACCGGTCGCCCAGTCGTGCACCCGGGACTCCGGCTCGTTGTAGAGGTTGAACCAGACGTAGGGGTTCGACCCGTAGCGCTCGGCCAAGTCGGTCCAGAACGCGACGGCGTCAGCGATGTTCTCGGGCGTGGCGCGCTTGCCCGGATCGACCTGGTGGTAGTCGATCATGACCACCATGTGGCGGCTGGTGTACTCGGCGACGATGCCGTCGAGGTCATTGCTGGCGGTGGAGGTCGTGGGGGTTTGCTCGCAGCCGCTGGGCAGGCAGGTCACGAGGCGGACGATGTTGGCCTGCCACTGAGCCTGCAGCATCTGGGCCTTGCCGCCCGTGGGCTCGCCGAAGAAGGAGTACGGCCCGTTGAGGTTCGTCCCCATGGGGATGAACTGGATGCCGAAGGGGTCGTAGATCTTGCCGTTGACGATCTCGAACTGCCCGGTCGCCGGCCGGGCGAGAAGCGGGGGCGGTCCGGCGGCGCGCGCCACGCGCGGCGGGTTGACAGCGACCACCACGGTGACTGCCATGAGCAGTGCGGCCAGAGCCGCTGCCATTGTTTTGCGCCCGATCCGCCGCCCGAACACGTCGCCTCCACCTCCACCGTCGAGAGAGGTGGTGGAGTTATCGGCACGCGGGGCCGCCAACCCGAGAGGGTTGCTGGGCCGAACGACCCACCTTGGCGGCGCGGGCAGCGGGAACCGCAGTTCGACCAGGAACGTCCTAAGAGTTATGAATTCCGACACATCCCGACGGCAGTTCCTGTCCGTGCTGGGCGCACTGGTCGCCCTGGGCGCCTGCGGACGAGGCGTTCGCTCTGGCTTGGCAGCCGACCCGCCGGGCGGCGCGACGACGACATCGTCGACCCCGCCCGCTCCGTCGCCGCTGGCAGATACCGGGCCGGCTCATCTGGCCTTCGCTGCCGAGTTGTATCGGACAATGGCGGCTTCGATGCCGGGCAACCTGGCGCTCTCGCCGTATTCGGTGGCCAGCGCTCTGGCCATGACCCGCAACGGCGCGGTCGGGAAGACCGCCGAAGAGATGGACCAAGTGTTGCGTGCTGGTCCGCTCGAGGCGCTGAACGCGGACTATGCCGGCGTCGAGGCGGCGCTGGCAGGGCGGGCCGGACAGAAGTCGATTCCCGGCGGCGACCCGGTCCTCGTCGAGTTGACGACGGCCAACCGGCTCTTCGGCGACAAAGGGACGAAGTTCGAGCAGGACTTCCTCGATCGGCTGGCTGATCGTTTCAAGGCGCCGATGGAGCAAGTCGACTACCGCCACGACTTCGAGGGCGCTCGCAAGCGGATCAACAGTTGGGTGTCCGACCGCACCAAGGAGCGCATCCCGAATCTCATCCCCGAGGGGATCCTCGACGACTACACGCGGCTCGTGCTCACCAACGCCATCTACTTCAAGGCGCCCTGGGCCGTGCCGTTCCGCCCGGAGTCCACGCAGTCCGCGTTCTTCAATCGGCTGGAGGGCAGCCCGGTGAGCGTGCCGTTCATGACCGGCCGAGTCGCCGGCTGGTACGCGGCCGGTGACGGCTGGCAGGCGGTCGAGGTGCCCTATGCCGGCGGAGAGCTGGCCATGACGGTGGTGCTGCCGGCCGGCGCGTTCGGCGCCTTCGACCGCGGGCTGAGCGGGGAGCGCCTGGCCGAGATCACCGGGGCGTTGAAGCCGAGCGAGGTCGATCTCCGACTACCGCGCTGGACGTTCCGCACCCAGGCGCCGCTCAAGGCCGTCCTTCAAGCGATGGGAATGCCCACCGCGTTCGACACGCGTAAAGCCGACCTCTCCGGCATGAGCCAGGAAGAAAAGCTCTACATCAAGGCTGTGGTGCACGAGGCCTTCGTAGCCGTCGACGAAGCCGGCACCGAGGCGGCGGCCGCGACGGCCGTGGTTGTCTCGGCGTCGTCGGCCCGTCCAGACCCGCCCTCGCTGACCGTCGACCGGCCGTTCCTGTTCCTGATCCGCGACCGCCCTACCGGGGAGGTGCTGTTTCTCGGCCGGGTGGTCGATCCGAGCGCGAGCTGAGGCCGCCGTGGGGCGGGCGTTGCGGCAGCACACCGGCCCTCTGCAGCAGTTCGAGCGCGAGGTGGCAGAGCTCGTCCTCGCTCATCGTCTCCACCCTGGCCACCTGGTCGCTGGTGGCGAAGCCGCACAGCATCGGGCGTCCGGCCAATACCGACACGTCGATCCAAAGCCCGAGCGGCACCGGCTCTTCGGCGACGAGCCAGAATGACCGCTCGGGCGCCCAGAACGCTTCGTCGAAGGTGACGAACACCTTGGCGGCTCGACCCGGGCCGATGCGGGCGAGCGCCGCCATGACCTCGGTGGGAAGCGGCGGTTCGAAGTGGATGCGTGCGGCCTGCAGCGCCCCTACCGGGGTGGTCACGATCACCGCGTCGGCGGGAAACGACCTCGTCTCGGTGGTCACGGTCCAGCGCGGGCCGGTCCCATCGGGGGCAGCCTTGACCGCGACCACCCGTTCTCCGTAGCGGATGTCCACGCCTTGGGCCAGCTCCTCCACCACCCGGGCAAGGCTGCCTTCCAGCAGCTGATTCTGACCCGGGAGAT
>JAXDQG010000150.1:0-3483 GCA_034667945.1 Acidimicrobiia bacterium
TTCACGGTCCGACCAGCCCTTCCACCCGAGTTGGCTGGCTTGTCGCGCCTGGCTGGAAACCTGCGGTGGGCCTGGCATCGCCGCAGCCGCGATGTCTTCGCCTGGGCCGGCGGGCCGGCGTGGAACGAGTCGGGTGGCGATCCCGTCCGCATGCTCGGTCTGCTGTCCCGCGAGCGCCTGGCCGAGCTCGCCTCGGACCATTCCTTCCTGGCCGCGCTCGACACCGCCGAACGCGAGCTCGACGAGTACCTGACCGAGTCCCGCTGGTTCCAGACCCATCGCCCCGGATCGCCCTTGCGGCGGGTGGCCTATTTCTCGCCCGAGTTCGGGATCAGCGAAGCCCTACCGCAATACTCGGGGGGCCTCGGCGTCTTGGCCGGCGACCATCTGAAGGCGGCGTCCGACCTGGGCGTGCCGGTCGTCGGCGTGGGGCTTTTCTACCGCCACGGCTACTTCCGCCAAGCGCTGTCCACCGACGGTTGGCAGCAGGAGCGCTACCCCGACCTCGATCCCTGGACGATGTCGGTCCACCTCTGCGAGCCGACGATCTCCATCGACTTGGCCGGTGAGACGGCCGTCGCCCGCATCTGGCGGGCCGATGTCGGACGCGTGCCTCTCTATCTGTTGGACACCGATGTCGACGCCAACCCGCCGCACTTGCGCACGATCACCGACCGCCTCTACGGAGGCGACACCGAGCATCGTCTCCGCCAAGAGATCCTGCTCGGCATGGGCGGCGTTCGCGCCCTGCGCGCCCTGGGCGAAGAGGCCCAGCTCTTCCACACCAATGAAGGCCACGCCGGGTTCCTCGGCCTGGAGCGGATACGTACGCTCATCCGCGAGCAGGGGCTTGCCTTCGCCGAAGCCATCGAGGCCGCCCGGGCCGGCTGCCTGTTCACGACGCACACGCCGGTACCTGCCGGCATCGACCGGTTCCCTCGCAATCTGATCGAGCGGTACTTCTCGTCCTGGGCAGCCGAATGCGGCGTGACGATCGACGACCTCATGGCCCTCGGTCTGCGCCCCGGCGATGCCCCCGACGAGCGCTTCAACATGGCCGTGATGGGCCTGCGGCTGGCTGCCCGGTCCAACGGGGTCAGCGCGCTGCACGGCGAGGTCAGCCGGGACATGTTCGCCGACCTGTGGCCCGGTGTCCCGGAGGCCGAGGTCCCGATCGGGTCGGTCACCAACGGCGTGCACGGCACCACCTGGACATCGGCCGAGACCGACGAGTTGCTGACCAAGTCCGTAGGTCCCGGTTGGGAGTCGGCAGCTCGGGACGACTGGGAGGCAGTGGCCACAATCTCGCCGAGCGAGGTGTGGCAGGCCCGGCGAACCGGGGCCGAGCGCCTGATCAGCTTCGTGCGCGGGCGACTTCACCGATCCGAGCTGGAGCGGGGCATGTCCCCCTCCGATGCGGCCTGGACCTCGTCCGCGCTCGACCCGGACGCTCTGACCATCTGCTTTGCCCGCCGGTTCGCCACCTACAAGCGGGCCACGCTGCTGCTCTCCCAGCCCGAGCGGCTGTTGCGACTGCTGCTCGATCATGAGCGTCCGGTGCAGTTCGTCTTCGCCGGGAAGGCCCACCCCGCGGACGACGGCGGCAAGGATCTGATCCGCCAGATCGTGCAGTTCTCACACGACGCGGGGGTCCGCCACCGCTTCGCCTTCCTGGATGACTACGACATGGCCGTGGCCCGGACGCTCTATCAGGGCGCCGATGTGTGGTTGAACACGCCGAGGCGCCCGCTGGAGGCGTGCGGCACCTCGGGCATGAAGGCCGCGCTGAACGGCGCGCTGAACTGCTCGATCCTCGATGGCTGGTGGGCCGAATGCTTCAACGGCGACAACGGCTGGGCTGTGACCTCGGCAGAGCAGATCGAGGATCTGGCCCGGCGCGACGAACTCGAGGCCGAGAGCCTGTTCGGGCTGCTCGAGCAGCAGATCGTGCCTCTCTTCTACGAACGCGACGGCAGCGGCATCCCCCATGGCTGGGTCGACCGCGTCAAAACCGCCTGGCGAACCCTGGGGCCGCAGGTGACTGCGGCCCGCATGGTCCGGGACTACACCTCGGAGCAGTACGAGCCGCTGGCCGGCCGGGCCGAGCGCCTGTGGATCGCCGGCGCGCAGCCCTCGCGTGAGCTGGTGGCTTGGAAATCACGCGTGCGCGAGGGCTGGTCGGGCGTGCGGATCGAGGCGCTGTCCGGCGCCACCGAGGTGACAGATGTCGGAACGGGCCACGAGGTGTGGGCCGAGGTGAGCCTGGGCTCAGTGAGCGAGGACGACGTGCAGGTGCAGTTGCTGCACGGCCCGGTGGGCGAGTCCGGTGAGCTGGTCGAGCCCGAGATCGAGGCCATGGCGCGAGCTGCGGTTGGCGGTGACGGTCACGAGGGCAGCGACGGCGGCCGGCGGCGCTACGCCGCCCGGTTCACGCCGGTGCGAGCCGGTCGCTACGGCTACACCGCTCGTGTGGTGCCCGCCCATCCCGACCTGGCTACACCGGTCGAGCTGGGCCTGATTGTCTGGGCCGGGCACTAACGGGGTCACCCACTGCGTGGCTAGGCCTCCTCGATGCTCGGCCCCAATGCTTCGCAGGGTCCTCACATCCGCTCGGCCTATTCACGCGAGGGTCAGCGCCCGACGAAGTTCGCCTTGCCGGGCCCCTGCTCCAGGAAGCTCTTCACGCCGATCTGGCTGTCCTCGGTGCCGAAGACCTCGGTGAACAGCTTCTGCTCAAGGCTCAGCCCATCGGCAATGGTGCCTTGCAACCCTTCGTCGATGGCCCGCTTGGTGGCGGCCAGGGCCTGCAGCGGTCCCCGGGCGTAGGTGGCAGCAACGTCGATGGCGCGGTCGAGAAAACGATCATGCGGGACGACCTCGTCGACAAGCCCGATGGCCAGCGCTTCGTCGGCCCGGACTTGGCGCCCGGAGAAGCAAAGTTCCTTCGCCCGGGCTGTGCCCACGAGGCGGGGCAGCCGCTGGGTGCCGCCTGCACCGGGGATGATGCCGAGCAGGATCTCGGGCTGCCCGAAGACCGCCTTCTCCGAGGCGATACGCAGGTCGCAGGCGAGCGCCAGCTCGCAGCCGCCGCCCAGGGCGTAACCACCGACCGCGGCGACCACCACCCGGGGCAGAGAGGCCACCGCATCGAAGGCCCGGCGGAAGATGGCGCCGATGACCTTTGCATCCTCGACGTCGCCGAACTCGCTGATGTCGGCGCCGGCCGCGAAGACCCGATCACCGCCGGTCACGACCACTGCACCGGGCAGGTCGTCGCGGAGAGCCTCGACCGCTTCGGCGAGGTCGGTGAGGACGCGGGTAGAAAGCGCGTTGACCTTGGGGTTCTCGAGCGTGACCACGGCCACGCCATCGTCACGCCGGTCGACTCGGACGGTGCTCATGGCGGCGACCCTATCGGACCGTCCGTAGCGGCCAGAAGTGAGGCGTTGCGCTGCTGTTGAGAGCGATCAGATCTGCGCAGCG
>JAXDQG010000151.1:0-8855 GCA_034667945.1 Acidimicrobiia bacterium
CGGCGGTGGCGAGCTGCGGTCCCATCCGCGTGTGGGCAGTGACGTGCTGTCGGAGGTCGCGGTGTGGGGTATCGAGTCGATCACCACGGATGGGCTGGTGCTGCGGGTCTGCGTCGACACCCGAGCCGGACGTCAGGCGCCTGTGCGGCGCGAGCTTCGCCGGCTGGTGAACGATGCGTTGCGGCGGGAGGGAATCCGGACCGAGGCGTCCGACCCGGCCAGCGACCCGGACGCGGAGGACCCCGAGGATGAGCCCGCGGATGGGTCCGAGTCGGCCTCGAAGCGGCGGACCACCGCTGAGTCACGTTCCTGACCGACGCTCACCAGCGACATCGTCGGGGTCTGGTCCAGCCGGCAGCGACTCGTCACCGCCACTGACGGGCTGATCGCCCAGCTCGAGGTCACCACGGCCCGCCAACACCAGCAGCGCCGCCAGCGAGGGCACCAGCAGGACCGCGCCGACGGCGAGGGACAGCAACATCGCCCGCAGCGTGGCGGGGGCTCCGGATGCCTGCTTGATGGTCACGGTGCCCTCGAGCAGGTAGGGGTACTGACCGACGCCCCAGCCCCACACCACTGCCGTGACCGCCAGGGCGGCAGCCAGCCGAGCCCAGACGTAGCTGCGGCGGACGACCAGGACGAGCGTGGCCACACCGGCGGCACCGGACAGGATGATCAAAGGCGCCGCCCGGCCCGCCAGACCCTCGAAGAGCTGCCGGGCATCGGCGTGCAGCACTGCGATCCCGATGAGCGCGATGGCCCCGGCAGCGAGGCCAGAAGCGAGCGCCCGCTTCCGAAAGGCCTGCACCAGCTCGTGCTCGCCCCGCCGACGGGCCTCCACGGTGAGGTACACCGCCGCCAAGTACGCGCAGGTAGCGACGGCCAAGGTGCCGCCCAGGACAGAGGTGGCGTTCCACCAGCTGGCCACGGGGTCTCCCGGAGTGGTGCCGGCGGGCACGCGTCCCGATGCCACCGCACCGGCTACCGCACCCAGGAAGAACGGCGTCAACACCGAGGAGAGCGCGAAGACGGCACCGAAGATCCGTTGCGTCTCCACCGTCACGGCCGCTTTGCGGAAGGCGAATCCCGATCCCCGGAGGATGATGCCGATGGCGGCCAGTGTCAGCGGCACGTACAAGGTGGACATGACCTGGGCGAAGGCGCTCGGGAAACCGGTCCACAGGATGACCAGGGCGAAGATGAGCCACACATGATTGGCTTCCCAGACCGGGCCGATCGTGTGCTCGATCAGTGAGCGCTGCCGGGCGCCGCGGGCCGGGCCACCGGCGAGGAGATCCCAGAAGCCGGCCCCGAAGTCGGCGCCGCCGAAAAGGGCGTACGCCGTGATGCCGACCCACATCAGCGTGAGCACGGCGTTGGCCGCGGTCATCGTGCGCCCGCCGGATTGGACGGCCCCGCCGGCTCGGACGGCCCCGCTGGCTCGGACGTCCCCGCTGGCTCGGACGGCCGACCGGTGCCGACGGGCACGCCCTGGCTGTTCTCTCCGACAGGTGCAGCCAGCGTGGCGGGCACCGGCGTGCGCCCGAGAAGCCGCAACACCCAGATCGTGGCCACGGTGAGGGCCGCGTAGACGGGCACGAGCGCGTAGTAGCCGTAACGCAGGCCTGAGGCAGTGCTCACCGCGTCCTTGGTGCGGAGCACCTGATACACGATCCATGGCTGCCGTCCGACCTCGGTGACGATCCAGCCCGACTCCAGCGCCACGACGGCCAGCGGCCCAGCGACCACCGCGGCCCGCAGGAACCAGCGTGAGCGGGGCGGAGCCCGGCGCCGCCACCAGGCGAGGCCGAGCCACACGCTCAGCCCCAACAGAAGCGTTCCGACCCCGACCATGACCTGGAATGCCACCCGGACGATGGGCACCGGTGGCCGGTCAGCCGGGGGCACCTCGTCGAGACCATGGACCACGGCCGAGGGGTCGTGGTGGGCCAGAAGCGAGAGGCCGCGGGGCACGTCGATGCCGCCGCGAAGCTCGCCTCCGATGTAGAGACCACCGATGTTCAGCGGAGCTCCGGCCTGCGTCTGGTTCAGCCCTTCGAGTGCGGCGAGCTTGGCCGGCTGGCGTTCGTAGACCGAACGAGCCGCCCAGTCGCCGACGACGACCTGGACCGGAGCGAACACCGCGCCGACCGCAAAGGGGATGGCGAACCCGAGCTGGTTGAGCCGGGTGCGCCGGCCCCGCAGCAGGGCGAAACCGTAGACCGAGGCCACCAGGAAACCGCTCACCATCAGCGCGGCCACGATCATATGCGTGGCCTGCGGTGCGAGGGCCCGGTTGAACATGGCCGCCCAGGGGTCGACGTCGACCGGCCGTCCGTCGGGACCGAGCCGGAAACCCTCGGGGCGATTCATCCAGGCGTTGGCGGCCACCACGAAGAAGGCCGAGGCGACGCCGGCGACGGCGATGGGCACGCCGGTCCACCAGTGGGCCCGTGGCGAGAGCCGGTCCCATCCGTACAGGTAGATGCCGATGAAGATCGCTTCGATGAAGAACGCGATGCCCTCGATGGCGAAGGGCAGGCCGATCACGTCCCCGAAACGCCCCATGAGACCGGGCCACAGGATGCCGAGCTCGAAAGAGAGGATCGTGCCCGACACCGCGCCCACGGCGAACAGCACGCTGAGCGACTTGGCCCAGCGGCGCGCCAGGTCCTGGTAGGCGACGTCCCCGGTCCGGATGCCTCGTCGTTCGGCAATGAGCACGAGCACCGGGAACCCGATCCCGAGACAGGCGACGACGATGTGCCACCCGAGCGAGAGCGCCATCTGCTGACGGGCAGCCATGAGATCCGGGTCGGCGGCGAGAAGCACTGGCTTCCTCAGGGGCGTGGAGGGCGGGGGTCGGTGGTCCCGCTGTCGGGAGAGTCGTGCCCGGCCGACGCTAAATCGACCCGCGTGCTCGGGGGAAGGCCCGCGTGCTCGGGGAAGGACCGTATGGCGTGATGCCTGCCCCGAACGCGGCGGCGCCGCCCGGCGAGCACCGGGCGGCACCTCCTACTAGTTGTTCAGCGCACCGCTCAGGCGGTGGTGGTGCTCGATGTCGATGAGGGCGAAGGGGTCTGGCTCCGAGCCGGGCCGCCGCGCCGACCGAACCCGGGGCCCTTGCCAACGGGCTTCTGCCCGTTCACGATCGCCGTGATCGCCTCCTTGGCCTTGGCCAGGCGCTGGTCCGCCTGGGCCTGGGTCATGGAGCCGTCCGCCACCTTCGCAGCCGTATCGGACTGCACCTTGGCCACGAGGGCGTCAATGACGACCTGTGGGTCGACGTTGCGCGACTTGGCCACATCGGCGATGCTCTGTCCGCCGACAAGGGCCTGCCGCAGTGCATCCGGGCTGATCCCGATCTTGCCGGCCGCGGTATCGAGGTCCAGCCCGAAGCCCCGGTGGCCACGGCCGCGTTCCGGCTTCGCCTGCTGCAACGCGTTCACCACCGCGTCCGCTTGGGCCTGGGTGATAGTGCCGTTGGCGACCAGCGGATCGATGGCCTTGCGAACCCAGCCCGACTCGTCGGCCTTGGCCGGATCGCCGGCTGCGGTCGATGGCGTCGTCGACGAGCTCTGTGCGCCCACCAGGCCCGGAGCAGCCAGGGTCGCGCCGGCAACTGATCCTCCGACGAGACCGGCTACGAGACCGAACATTGCGAGACGCTTCTGCATCAAGACGCTCCTTTGGATGCGGCGCGGATGGACCGCGCGAACGGGGAAGAATGGATGGCGACCCTCACCATCACGATCGTTCGTGAGCGTCACCTCGGAGTAAGGAAAGAACGCCGTAAAAGATCGCCTCCCGAGCCGAGGGTGTGGGGTCGGGCGCCGAGAGGTGGCGTACGGCGTCCTAGCCTGACTGCACATGGGTCATGACTCCTCGGGCGCCCGAGTCCTCGTCGCAGAAGATGACCGTGGCGTTCGTGAATCGCTCACGCGAGCGCTGCGATTCGAGGGGTACGAACCCATCGCCGTGGCCGATGGCGCCCGGGCCCTCGAGGCGGCCGACAAGGACCAGCCCGACGTCGTGGTGCTCGACGTCATGATGCCGATGGTCGACGGCCTGACCGTGTGCCGCCGCCTTCGCGAGCGCTACCGGACCCTGCCGATCCTGCTCCTGACCGCTCGTCACGAGATCTCCGACCGGGTCGCCGGCCTCGACGCCGGCGCGGACGACGACCTGGTCAAACCGTTCGCGCTCGACGAGCTCCTGGCCCGACTCCGCGCCCTGCTCCGGCGAACCAGTTTGTCGGGGTCGGACGAGGTCCTGCGGGTCGCCGATCTCACGATCGACCCCCGCGCCCGCCAGGCATCCCGCGGGGAGCGGCCGCTCGAGCTCACGAAGACCGAGTTCGATCTGCTGGAGCTGCTCATGGTCAACGCCGGCATCGTGCTCGAGCGCGAGACCATCTATGACCGCATCTGGGGCTTCGACTTCGAAACCAATTCGCGCTCGCTCGACGTCTACATCGGCTATCTGCGACGCAAGACCGAGGCCAACGGTGAACCTCGACTGGTCCACACCGTTCGGGGTGTCGGCTACGTGCTGCGGGTTGGACCTTCCAGTCCTATGGATCGGCTCACGCCGTGAGCCTCCGCTGGCGGATCGCAGCCGGGTTGGCTGCCATCGCTGCCCTGGTCTATGCCTTGGCCGCCTTCGGTGCCTACGTGGCGACTTCCCGCCAGCTGCGCGCCGGCGTCGACGACTCGCTTTTGACCCGCTCCAGGGATCTCTCCGTGGCTGCGACCCCGGGCGACCGCGAGCGCGGGCGGCCCCGGGGCGGCGGTCCGTTCAGTAACGAGCGTGCCGGTCCTTGTCCGCCGATCTCCGCCTACCAGACGTTCCCCATCGCCCAGTTCGTCGGCCGGGACGGGTCGGTCGAAATCTGTGTCGAAGGCCCGGTGATCCCGGTCGACAACGCCGAGCGGCAGGTGGCGCAGGGGAACGGCGGGACACGGTTGCGGACGGTGCACCTCGACGGCACCAGGTATCGAGTCCTCACGGTGCCCTGGCGATCGGGCGCATTCCAGACCGGCCGCGACCTGGCGGAGGTGCAGAGCGTTCTGAGCAAGCTCCAGCTCCGACTCGCCGGCCTGGCTCTTGCCGGGGTGGCGGCCGCCGGTCTGCTGGGCTGGCTGCTGGCCCGAAGGATCGTCCGCCCAGTGGAGCGGCTGCGCGACGCGGCCGAGCAGATCGCCAGCACGCAGGACCTGTCCACCCCGGTGCCGACCGAGGGGACAGGCGAAGTGGGCAGCCTCGCCCGCAGCGTGACGACGATGGTGCGGGCGCTGGCCACGTCCCGCGAACAGCAACAACGCCTCATCACCGATGCCAGCCACGAGCTGCGCACCCCGCTCACCAGCGTGCGCACGAACATCGAGCTGCTGCGACGAGCCGAAGATCTCCCGGTCGACCAGCGCCGAGAGGTGCTCGACGACCTGCAGCTCGAGGTCGAGGAGTTGACCAACCTGGTCACCGAGATGGTCGAGCTGGCCACGGACCGAGCCAACACCGACGAGACGATCGAGGCATTGCAGCTCGGGGAGGTGGCCCGCGCCGTCGTCGCCCGAGCGTCCCGCCGGACCGGTCGGATGGTCGACATCGACGTGCGGGGTGACGACACGGTCGTCGTCCGTCCGCAGATGCTGGAACGGGCAGTATCCAACCTGGTGGACAACGCGCTGAAGTACAGCCCGCCTCCTTTCCCTGTGCAGGTGACGGTGGAGGGCAGGCGCCTGGAGGTTCTCGACAGCGGACCGGGGATCCCCGAAGCCGACCAGCCACTCGTCTTCGATCGCTTCTATCGTTCGGTGACGACCAGGACCGCTCCCGGGTCTGGGCTCGGCCTGGCGATCGTCAAGCAAATCGTGGAACGGCATGGGGGTCAGGTGTGGGCCACCAACCGGCCGACCGGCGGGGCCCGTGCGGGTTTCGAACTTCCCGCGACCGCACTGGGTGCACAGTCCGCCGTCGACCCGTCACAAGACGACGTAGCTCTGGGCGATCCGTTCCCGAGCCGACCACCGGCCACGCCGCCACTGGCACCCGAGAACCCTCTGTCGGATGCTTGGTCGGGCCGGGCGTCGTCGAGTTGACGCACGCCAGAGCGGGGGCTCAATGGCCGCCGGCTCAGCGGCCGCCGGAAGTGCTGAACTCGGGACGTTCGTCGGCCTGCTCCTCTAGCCCGGCACCCGCGGACCAGGCCCGCATCTCGTCGCGAGGCAGCGCCTGCGGAGGCAACGTGGACAAGACGGCCAAGCCGAGCATCACCAGACCCGTCCACACGAGCGATCCGCCCCATACCTCCGCCTTCCAGCCGAGGTGGTGGTCGGCCGACAGAATGCCGACCACATAGACGCCCCAGAAGAGTGGCGGAGCAAGCAGGAAGAAGAGGCGCAGCCGGCGATGATCCTGCGGATCGGGCCGGATCAGGCGGGCCAGGCCCTCCACCGCAGCCGCGCCCACGACCCCGAGTACCGCCAGTCCAGGGTCGTCGAACCCGGTCAACCCCTGTACCAGAACGCACTGCACGCCGATGGCCAAGACCACCGCTCCACCTGGAAGGGGCCAGCTACGAAGGAGCAACAACAGCGGTCCGAAGAGGAACACCGACGCGAGGATGAAGCTGGCGACGCCGGCTCGTATCTGGAAGTCGGACACCTCCCAGAGGCGCGGGCCGTAGCGAAGGACAAGGTCCTGATGCATCCCGGCACTGATCTGGTTCACCTTGACCGGATGCCACTCCTGCAGGATGAAAGCGACGCCCGAGCCGGCGAGCGCCAGGGACAGCACGGCAGGGAACAAGCGGCCGAATCCTGCCCGCCCGTCGCCCAGGGCCCGATTGGCGCGAGCTGATCGCCAAGGAGCGGTGACCATCAGGAGTGCTCCGCACACCAAGCCGAGGTGCGTGGGACTCAGGAGCGAGGCCACGTCCTGCTCGACGCCGAAGAGCTCATGCCAAAGCAGGTCACCTACGCCGGACAGGCAGAACAGCAGGAGACCCACCACCGCCCAGCCGTAGCCGGCGGGCATGGCCCGACGCGGGCCGACGCCTGCTCGGACGCCAGGCGTCAGCATCCAGCCGATCCACCCGGCCGAGACCGCAAAGCCCGAGTAGAGGACGGCGTGCCAAGGCGTGAAGAACGTCTCCAGATTCGCTCTCGTGTTGTGCGCCCAGCCGTCGAGGAAGGCGCCGGTCACCAGCCACCCCGACAGCACACAAGTCAACAGGTCGGCCCGCCAAGTAGCGCTCGGGATGGTCGCCGACGTTCGCTCGGCGAGGATGCTGCGCTCGACGGCCATGGCAATCTCCCGGGAGGGCGAACCCGACGATGCTCAGGCGCACCAGCCCGGATCCGCCCCGTACCGAGATTCTGATCGATGCCAGCGCACCTGCGCCGGGCAGTTACCGCCTGAGCGTGAAGTTCATGGGGCCGTCGGGAGCTGGGGACCCAGAACCGGCAGGCCTGGAGATGAGGAAGCCGGGGCATCGGTTGGGGAGCCGGGCAGGAGCGCGGGAGGCGCCGCGCTGGGCACGTTCGGCACCGTGGCCGGAGGCGCCGTCACAGAAGGCGCCGTCACAGAAGGCGCCGTCACGGAAGGCGGGGTCACGGAAGGCGCGGTCACGGAAGGAGCTGTAACCGCAGGCGGCGCAACCACAGGCGCCGTGACCGACGGCAAAGTCGGCGGAGGGAGGGTCGGCGCCGGAAGAATCGGCGCCGGGACAGTCGGCGGAGGCAACGTAACCGGCGGAGGCAGCGCGATGGGCGGCAACGGCGGCACAGTCACGGGCGGCGAGGGCGACGTGATGGGCGGCGGCGGGACCGTCGGCGCAGGCAACTCTGGTGCACTGACCGGCGGCGAGGGCGACGTGATGGGCACCACTGGGACAGTCGGCGGTGGCGACGCCGGTGCGGTGACGGACGGCGAGGACGACGTCGGTGGCGGCAACGTGACCGGCGGCGAGGGCGATACCGGCGGCGGCGGCGTGATCGGCGGCGGCAATGTGGTCGGCGGAGGGCTCACCGGAGGAACGGTGACGGTCGGAAGGACGCCCGGTGTCGTGGTCGACGGCGCGGTGGACAGTGCCGGCAGCGTTAGGCCGATGGCATCGGGCAAGCCCAGGCCCAGGGGCACGGGCAGCGGAATGGTCACGGTCCCCGGGAGTCCCGAGGTCAGCGGAGCCGTCAGCGCGTCTAGCACGGGCAACGGCAGCGCCGGCGGAACGCTCGGCGGAACGGTGATCGCAGGCCCGGTCGGGAGGGACCCTGGCGGCGTCGAGGGTGTGACATGTCGATCAGGGCCCAGCAGGTTCGTGGTGGGCGCCGGGGTCTCCGCCAGGGTCTCGCCACCACGCTGGGGCGGCAGGTCGGTCACCTGCAGAGCACCGCCGGGCTGAACCAGGCCAACCGGCCGGACGTCCGCGGTGGCGATGGCCGGTTGGCTGGGCGCCGCAGCCGCGTTGGGATGGCCCAGGGCGCCGGCCAGATCCTGCACGGCGGCCGATTCCAGGGGCAACAGTCCGGTGAGGCCAGCGGCCATGACCGCTCCGCCCGCGGCAGCCACGGCCCCGGTCTGCGGCAGCGAGCGGAGCCGCAGTCGCACCTGCACGGCGTCGAGTGCCGCAGTCAACGTGGCCAGGGGCACGAACGCAGCCAGCCCGGTGCTGACCGGGTGCAGACCCGCATTGAGGAACGCCCGCACGATGGCGGGGTCAAACTGTCGACCGGCACAGGCCACCAGTTCGCTCCGGGCCTCATCAGGCTCGCGGGACAACTGGTACGAACGGGTCGAGGTCATGACGTCGAAGGCATCGGCAACGGAGACGATCCGGGCTCCCAAGCTGATGG
>JAXDQG010000152.1:0-9545 GCA_034667945.1 Acidimicrobiia bacterium
CACCAGCGTCTCGAGCTCGGTGCAGGCGGGACTGGTGGCCCACAACATTCCCTGCACGCCGAGGCCGGCCGAGAGCAGCTCACCGAGCACTGATGGACCGGAGGCGTTGGCCGGGAAGTAGGCGAAGAAGCTCGGCGATTGCCAGTGGGTGATCCCATCGAGCAGCAGCGGCCCGACGTCGGCCAGAACGGTTTCGAAGGGTTCCGGACGCTCAGGGGGGAACTCGGGCAGCCTTCGACGGATCTCACCCGGACTCACCTGGGAAAGTACGGGAAAGCGCTCGATTTCGGCGAGGTAGTCAGCGACCCAGTCGACGACGGCGTGGCCATGTCGGCGAAAATCCTCCGGCGACATGTGATACGTCGCCGCCCGCGTAGCCGTGTCAGGCCCTTCGGGCGAGGTCATTCGTCGGCCTCGGTGGCGATGAGCAGCAACTGGAAGAGCATGCGAGCGGTGGCTCCCCAGACGGTGTCACCGACGAGATCGAAGAAGTGCATGGGTCGAAGTCCGTCCGCCGTCGGATACCCGGCCTCCATGCCTGGCGCCCAAGGCCAGCGCTCGGAGTGGTACACGCCGTCCTCCAGGAGCTCCCGTAGCGGCACATGGAGGATGGCCGCCACCTCGTCGGCCGCGGGAACCAGGGCGAGCGGACCATGAACGGCCCCGACGAACGGGGTGATGTGCGCGCCGCTGGTCATGCTGGCCAAAGGGTCGAGCTGCCCGATGATCTCGACGCACTCCCTCGCCAGTCCGATCTCTTCCCACGCCTCCCGTAGTGCGGTGTCCTCCAAGTCGGCGTCGGTCGGATCGTGGCCCCCGCCGGGAAAGCTCACCTCACCGGAGTGAGAGCGCATCTCCCATGGACGCCTGGTCAGCACCACGGTGGCCTCTCCGCCCATCTCGTGGACGGGTACCAGGACCGCAGCCGTTCGCCGGATGTGGAATGGCTCCAGGATGGCAAGTCGGGGGATGCGGTCGCGCAAGTGTTCCCGCAGCGTGGCAAGCGAGACGTGCCGGTCGGCCTGGGGTAGTGCGAGCCAGGGGGCCGGGGGCCCGGGCACTGCGCCCTCCGGGCGGGGAATCCGTTGCTCACCCCCGCGCGCAGGCACGGCGGCATCGTAGCGATCCGGATGCGCCCCGGGCGCTGGTGACGCGACCGCCGATTTGTCACGCAACCCCCCGGCGTGACCTCGCTGAACCCACCGCTCCGCCGCCACAGCGTTGTCACATTCGTAAAGCCTTTGTAACGTGAGGTGCGGGAAGGTCGTCAAGAAAAGAGGTGAGGTTGCGCGCCAAACGGGCCGTCTTGACCGCGCTAGCCGTGCTGCTCAGTGGAGGCGTCGCTGGCTCGGTCGCGATGGCTGGCGTCGAGCGCTCCGACAAACCCCCGCCGGCATGGCTGGACATCCTCAACAGCTACCGCGCCACCGCCGGCCTTCGCCCAGTGGACGAGGTGCCCGCGTGGAGCAGCCAAGCCGCGGATCACGCCCGCTACCAGGTTCTCAACGGGCACGTCACACCGGAGGAGCAGCCGGACGCCCGGGCAGCCAGCCCCGGTGGCGCCGAGGCCGCACGAAACGCCAACCTCGCAGGGGTCGCCGGTCCCAACTTCACCGACCGCCAGGCCATGGACATGTGGATGGCCAGCCCCTTCCACGCGCTCGGCATGCTTCGGCCCCGCCTGCAACGGGTGGGCTACGGGAAGTGGAGCGAGCCCCGCAACGGACCGCTGCAGGCATCCGCCGTCCTCGACGTCCTGCGCGGCCTGGGGCCGTCGCCCGACCGACAGCAGGCGGTGTCCTGGCCGGGCCCGGATTCGACCGTGCCGCTCAACACCTACGCGGGTACGGAGATACCCGATCCGCTCACCTCGTGCCCCGGCTACACCAGCCCGGCTGGCCTGCCGGTGCTGACCCTCTTCCCGGCACACACCCCGGTGAGTGAAAGTCGGGTCGATGTCGATGGCCAGACGGTCGAGTCGTGCCTCATCACGTCGGCGAACTACGCCAATTCCGACTCTGCCGCCCAGGAACGAGGCCGGGATCTCCTGGCGGCCGACCATGCGACCGTCGTCGTGCCCCGCCGACCCCTGCCAGTGGGCAGCCGGGTGCGCGTGGCATTGGAGACGCGGGTTGGCGAGCTCTCATGGAGCTTCAACGTCGGTCGTCCGGACGCCCCCATCTCGGCTGGTCGCCCGCAGCCCTGACCAGCCCTGCCGAGCTCTCGGGCAGACCGGCGGCAGACGCGCCGCGGGGGACCGGCGCAAGCGCCGATCCCCCGCCAGACGACAGGAACCACCTCTGGGGCGGCTCACATCATGCCGGGCATTCCCATGCCACCCATGCCGCCCATACCTCCCATGCCACCCATTCCGTGGTCATGGCCGGCATGTGCGCCGCCCTTCTCAGGCTTGTCGGCGATGAGCACTTCGGTGGTGAGCAGCAGGCCGGCGATCGACGCTGCGTTCTGCAGCGCAGCGCGAGTCACCTTGGCCGGATCGATCACACCCGCCCTGAGCAGGTCGGTCATCTCGCCGGTGGCTGCGTCGAAGCCCATGGATCCCGACTCTGACTCGACCTGACGAGCAATGAGGGCGCCCTCGAAGCCGGCGTTGGTGGCGATCATCCGGGTGGGTGCGTCAAGCGCACGGTGCACGATGCGGGCACCGACGGCTTCGTCACCAGTGAGACTGTTGATGACCTCGGTCACAGAAGCCTTGGCCCGCACCAGGGCGGTCCCACCTCCGGCGACCACGCCTTCCTCGATGGCGGCCCGAGTGGCGGAGAGAGCGTCCTCGATGCGGTGCTTCTTCTCCTTCAGCTCCACCTCGGTGGCCGCGCCGACTCGCACCACGGCAACGCCACCGGACAGCTTGGCCAGGCGCTCCTGCAGCTTCTCGCGATCCCAGTCAGAGTCGGTGTTCTCGATCTCACGACGGATCTGCGCCACGCGGCCGGCGATGGCATCCGGCGAGCCGGCACCCTCGATGATGGTGGTGTTGTCCTTGGTGATGATGACCTTGCGGGCCTGGCCCAGCAGGTCCAACGTGGCGGTCTCGAGCTTGAGGCCTACGTCCTCGCTGATCACCGTGCCACCCGTGAGGATGGCCATGTCGTCGAGCATTGCCTTGCGGCGCTCGCCGAAGCCGGGGGCCTTGACCGCGACGGAGGAGAACGTGCCGCGGATCTTGTTGACCACCAAGGTGGCCAAAGCTTCGCCGTCGACATCTTCCGCGACGATCACCAGCGGCTTGCTGGCCTGCATGACGCGCTCGAGCAGGGGCACCAGCTCCTGCACAGAGGAGATCTTGCCCTGGTTGAACAGGATCAAGGCATCCTCGAGAACAGTCTCCTGCCGTTCGGCGTCGTTCACGAAGTAGGGCGACAGATAGCCCTTGTCGAACTGCATGCCCTCGGTGAACTCGAGCTCCATCCCGAAGGTGTTCGACTCTTCGACGGTGACCACCCCGTCTTTGCCGACCTTGTCGATGGCATCCGCGATCACCTGGCCGATGGCCGGATCTGCAGCCGAGATGGAGGCGACGTTGGCGACCTCGTCCCGGCCCTCGATCTCCTTGGCCTGGCTGCGGATCGCCTCGACCGCGGCCGCAACCGCCTTGTCGATGCCCTTCTTCAGTCCCAGCGGGCTTGAGCCCGCGGCCACGTTGCGGAGACCTTCCCGCACGAGTGCCTGCGCCAACACAGTGGCCGTCGTGGTCCCGTCACCGGCCACGTCGTTGGTCTTGGTGGCCACCTCCTTGACCAGCTGGGCGCCCATGTTCTCGTAGGGATCTTCGAGTTCGATCTCGCGGGCGATGGATACGCCGTCGTTGGTGATCGTGGGCGCGCCGAACTTCTTGTCGAGCACGACGTTGCGTCCGCGCGGGCCCAGCGTGACCTTCACGACGTCGGCCAACTTGTTCACGCCCGACTCGAGGCCGCGGCGCGCCTCTTCCGAGAACGCCAGAATCTTGGCAGCCATGAATCCTTACTTCTTCACGATGGCGAGTACGTCTCTCGCCGAGAGGATGAGCAGGTCTTCGCCGTCGATGGTGATCTCGGTACCGCCGTACTTGGAGTAGACGACGGTGTCACCCTCTTTCACATCGACGGGAATGAGCTGGCCGCTCTGCTCCGACCGCTTGCCGGGGCCGACGGCGAGGACGGTACCCTGCTGGGGCTTCTCCTTGGCCGTGTCGGGGATGACGAGACCTGAGACAGTGCGCTCTTCGGCCTCATTGGGGCGGACGACGATACGGTCTTCGAGGGGTTGAAGCTTCACGCTTGAGCCTCCGATGTCGGTGCCGGTACCGGGATGCCGGCGCCATTAGCACTCTCGTGTTGCGAGTGCTAACGATACGCAGTCCGGTACGGGACGAGCAAGCCCAAACCGCGTGGGGTTTCGGATGAACCCCAGCGCGCCCGGAGCGGACTCAGACGAGCGCCAAGTTGGGCGAGGCGCCCGCGGACAGGGGCGTCGCACCGTCGTGGCAGAGCCGCCAGGCGCCGGCCGCGGCAATCATGGCGGCGTTGTCGGTGCACATCGCCCGACTGGGAAGATACGCCCGCCGGCCGTCCGCCGCACAGGCCTCGGCCCAGCAGGTGCGCAGGCGCGAGTTGGCCGCCACACCCCCCGCCAGGCTCATGCCCCGGGCACCTACCTCGTCGGCCGCGCGCCGCGCCTTGGCCACCAGCACGTCGACCACGGCCTCCTGGAAGCTGGCGCAGACGTCTGCGGTGACGACGTGGGGATGGCGGCGCACGTAGTTCACCACTGCGGTCTTGAGCCCGGAGAAGGAGAGATCGAGCCCGTCGTGGCGCATGGAACGCGGGAAGGCGATGGCCGACGGGTCGCCAGCTTGGGCGAGGCGATCGATGACCGGACCGCCCGGGTAGCCCAGGCCAAGGAAGCGGGCGACCTTGTCGAACGCCTCGCCGGCTGCATCGTCGAGCGTTTGGCCGACGAGTGTGTAGCGGCCCTTGTCCTGCATGTCGACCAGCAGGGTGTGCCCACCGGACGCCAGCAGCACCAGCAGAGGTAGCTCGAGATCGGGCGAGTCGAGGAACGGGGCGAAGAGATGGGCCTCGAGATGGTTGACGCCGACGAACGGCTTGTCCCACGCCAGTGCGAGGCCCTTGGCCGCGGACACGCCCACAAGCAGGGCGCCGATCAGGCCCGGCCCGATCGTGGCCGCGACGGCGTCCAGCTCGGCCCCTTTGACCTCGGCGTCCGAGAGCGCTTGAGAGACGGCCCGGGGCAGCAGCTCGACATGGGCCCGGCTGGCAATCTCGGGCACGACGCCACCGAAGCGGGCATGCAGCTCGATCTGGCTGGACACGACCGAAGACAGCACCTCGTACCCGTCTCCGGTGGCGTTGACGACGGCCGCCGCCGTCTCGTCGCACGAGGTCTCGATGCCCAGCATCAGCACAATTTCCGAGGTTACCGAGTCGCCGGAACAAGACCTCACTGCGCGTGCGCGGCGTGTCCCGTGCGCTGCGTGTTATGTACGCGGCGGGTCCCGGTGCGCGGCGTGTGACGACGCGCGATGGCGACTCGCCCTCCGAGTCCGGTTACTCCTCGACTGCGGTAGGTGATGTCAGCGACTGCTCGATGACGGCGAGCCGCTCGGCGTACTCGGGTAGGTCGACGTCGTGCGCCCACATCACCAGTGCGTCCTCGTTGACCTCGGGGTAGTAGTTCTTGCGGATGCCGGCTGGGGCGAAGCCGAACCTGCGGTACAGCTTCTTGGCCGGCTCGTTGCTCATGCGGACCTCGAGGGTGATGCCGGTAGCGCCTCGGGCCACCGCGGTCCGAACCAGGTGCAGCAGCAGGCGGGTGCCCAGTTGGTGCCCGTGCAGTGCCGGCTCCACTGCCAGGGTCGTGATGTGCCCCTCCTCGAGGGACATCATCAGGCCGCCGTACCCCACCACGCGGCTGCCGAGCCGGGCCACGACGTACACCCGACTGGCGGGCAGAGCCAGCTCGCCGAGGTAGAGGCCAATCGTCCAGGGACGGGGATAGACCTGACGCTCGATCCGTAGCACCGCGGCCAGATGACGCCGCCGCATCGGGCCGACCCGAACCGGAAGGGGATCCGAGAGACGGCGGTCGGTGGTGCGGGCGGCAGACATCAGTGGGAAAGGCCGGCCAGGTCGGAGGGGCCCACCACGCCTGAGCGTTCGACCCAGTGGGCCTCGGCGTCGGGAGCCCGGACGTAGATCGGCCGCACCTCCTCGTTCACGAACAGCCCCTGCACGGGCTGAGCAGTCAGTTCGAGCGCCTCGGCTCCGTCTCCGGTGAGTGTGACACCACTGGCAGTCAGACGTTCGGCCGACAACTCGACCACCGCGACGGCCGACGGCAGCATGGCTTCTCCCCGGATGAGTCTCGCCGGCGGGATCTCGGCGAACACCGCGGGATAGCGGGCTGGGCCGTCGCCGACCACCAGCGCGTCGGGGCCCAGTTCGGCAGCGACGGCGGCCACGTGCTGGGGCAAATCGACCCGATCGGGCCCACCGCGGCCGAGACCGACGTCGGGCCCCGGTCGGAAGCACGCCCAGAACAGCTCCGATCGTCGAGCGTCCATTGCGACCAGCAAAGATCGGCCGGCAGCGCGCAGCCTGTGGGCCACAACATCCAGCGTAGGAACGCCGACGACCGGCACCTCAAGGGCCTGCGCGAGCGCCTGCCCGGTGGCCACGCCGACTCGCAGCCCCGTGAACAGGCCGGGCCCGAGTCCCACGGCCACCACATCGATGTCGGCGAGCGCGACCCCGGCTGCCCGGGTGACGTACTGGATCGCCGGCGCCAGCATCTCGGTGTGCTGCTGTTGCCGTGACGCGGTGAAGCTGGCCAGCACCCCGCCCCCGCCGCCAAGGGCGCAGCTCACCTGGCGGGTCGACGTTTCGATGCCGAGAATCAGCACGGTCGCTCGCCGCTGAACGGGACTCCGGTGGCAACCGGTTCGCCGCCTGCACGCCCGCAGCCCTGCCACGCATTCGTCTGGCGAAGGACGTCCTTCCAACGAGCGGCCCAGCGCGGCCCGACTGCTTCGAGGTCGATGACCCGATCGTCGTCGTTGTCACCCAGGCAGAGACAGACACGCAGGTAGTCCGCCGGCAGCGCCGGAAGGATGTTGTCCCCCCACTCGATGAGTGTGACCTCGTCGCCCTCGAGCAGCTCTGCGAGGGCGAGATCGGCAACCTCTTCGAGCTCGTCCAAGCGATAGACGTCCAGATGGTTGAGCACCAGACGTCCCTCGTAGCGGCGGTGCAGCGCGAACGTGGGGCTGGTGATGGGCTGCTCGACGCCGAGCGCCCGACCGAACCCCTGCGTGAAGGCCGTCTTGCCGGCGCCGAGATCGCCCGTGAGCACCAGCAGGTCTCCCGGTCCCGCCAGCGTTGCCAGCCCTGCCGCCAGGGCCCGGGTTTCGGCGGGGGACGAGGTGCGAACTACCAGCATGCGACGTCCGACGTTAGTCGTCGACCGGTGAGGTGGCCCGATACAGCCGGGGCAGGCGGACAGCGAGACCGGTGACGATCTCGTAGTTGATGGTTCCCAGCAGGTCGGCCCAATCCTCGGCGCGGATGCGGTCTCCGCCCTGCGCGCCGATGAGGACCGCTTCGTCTCCGACCGCCACGTCAGCGTCGGGACCGCAGTCGACCACCAGCTGGTCCATCGTGACGACGCCGAGCATGGGTCGACGACGTCCGCCGAGCAGCACCGGAGCAGTGCTCACGCCGAGCGCCCGCCGCACGCCGTCGCCATAGCCGATCGACAGCGTGGCCAGCTGGGTCGCCGAGGCGGTGAAGCCGCGGTGACCATAGGAAACGCCCTCCCCAGCCTCCACCCGCTTCACCAGGCTGACCCGTGCGCGCAGGGACAATGCCGGGCGGAGATCGACCCGGCCGGCCAAGGCGGCCGACGGCGCCAGGCCGTACAGAGCGATGCCCACCCGGACCAGGTCGAAGTAACTGGTGGGATGGGCCAGCAGGCCGGCGGAGTTGGCGGCGTGCGCGATCTCCGGTCGGAGGCCATGGCGGTCCAACTCGTCCAACGCCGAGACGAAGCAGTCGAGCTGCTTGGCCGTGCAAGGATCCGTTGGCTCGTCGGCCAGGGCGAAGTGAGTCATGACGCCCTCCAGCCGCAGATGGGGATGACGGTCGACCGCGGCTGCCAGGGCCACCGCCTCGTCGGGTCGGCAGCCCACCCGGTGCATGCCGGTGTCGATCTTCACATGCACGGCCACCCGGCGTCGTCGGGCCGCAGCGAGGCGACCCAGCGCCTCGATGGCATCCGCGCTGTAGAGGACCACGCGGAGCTCGTTGTCGAGCACCGTTTCCAACTCGGCCGGTGCGGGCTCGGACAACAGCAGGATGGGCGCGTCGATGCCGTCCTGCCGCAGCGGCACGGCCTCGGCGGCATTGGCTACGGCCACCCAGCGGGCGCCGGCAGAGAGTGAGGCGCGTGCCACTGGCACGGACCCGTGGCCGTAGCCGTCGGCCTTGACCACCGCGCAGAGAGCCGTCTCGGGCGCAAGCTGGGAGAGCAGCCTGGTGTTGTGGGCGACTGCGTGCAGATCGATCTCCGCCCAGCAGCGGTGGTCGGCCCGGCCGCTCATGGGCGAAACTCCGCCGCCGAGTGCTCAACGTGCTCCACGGGGCCGACAGGCCGCTCGACCTTCCCCGACATGGCCAGCAGTTGTCCCATCACCTGGGGGACAAGGTCGGGCAGGTCACTGGCGACCAGGCCGCGAGGCGGTCCCAGGCGAGCGGCACGGGCGTGGAGAAACGCCCCCAACGCGGCTGCTTCGGGCAACGGTACGGCTTGGGCCACCAAGGCGCCGATGACGCCCGAGAGCACGTCGCCCGTTCCCGCGGTGGCCAGGCGGGCGTCGCCCTCGGTCACCAACAGCACGCGGCCGGAAGGCTCGGCCACTACCGTGGTCGGCCCCTTCAGCAACACCACCGCGGACCGCTCGACGGCCAGGCCACGAGCGGCCGCCAGCCGATCCGGCCCAGGCGGTTCTCCCGCGAGCAGGCGGTACTCACCGTCGTGCGGGGTGAGCACCCGTCCGGCCGGCCATCCATCCGAAGGCGCCTTCTGCTCCACCAAGCCCGCCAGCCCGTCGCCGTCGATCACGAGGGGACGTTCGAGCGTGCTCACCAGGCGCCCGACCGCTGCCAGCTGCGCAGGCGCCCGCCCCAACCCTGGACCGACCACCACCGACCGGAACCTCTGGGCGTCGACCCGCACGTCCTCATCCCAACCCTCGCTCGGGAGCGGCACCCCGACGGACTCGGTAGGCCTACGGGCGTCGTCGGTCACACCGGGTGAGCTCAAGCGAACGTAACCGGCACCCGTGCGCTGGGCACCCCGGGCGGCCAGGTGGGCGGCACCGGTCATCCCCGGCGAGCCGGCCACCACCCAGCAGGCGGTCTGCCACTTGTGCGCCGTGGGCCGCCGGGATGGCAGCCACGAGGCAGCGTCACCAGCGCCGACCCACCATGCATGGGCAGAGGAGCAGTCGAGACCGAGGTCGA
>JAXDQG010000153.1:0-12476 GCA_034667945.1 Acidimicrobiia bacterium
TAAGTAGCCTTGCAGGCCCGGCGTCCAGTCAAGCCTTCATATCGGGCCATGGTCTTGAAATGGCGATCCGCGATATCCACGCGATCGTCGTGTCTTTAGAAGTCTTGCGGAACATCGAGGAGGCCGCGGGGGCCGTCCTCTTAGGTGGCGAACCAGGGAACATTCTCTTTTAATCTCCCGGCACGACTCTTTTGCGTGGGACTTGGAGGTGTTACGCCTATCGACCACGCCGATACATCGGCCGTCGACAGCTCAGCACGAGACCGCCTGTCACCAATCGGCCTGGCGAAAGCGAGGAGCTGAGCTTCGGAGCGAGACAAGGCGAGTGAGGCAGGCCCACCGGCCGCCCGCCTTTCGTCCACGAAGTGTTCAGATGTCTGAGGCGGACGCACCCTGGCCGCGGGAAGCGTTTCGCACTGTCAGAGAGCCGTCTGCCCGGGGCGGGAATCGAACGCGCACGGATTTCTTCAAACGATTTTGACCCTGCCGCCCTGGAGAGCACATCGGCAATACCGATATCGGCTCAGTAAGGTTTGACCGCTAGAGCCCCACGTCGCGGACCCTTCACCAGGGCAAATCCGACGGTCTGCGGTTGTCAGGGCCTTGACAACGCGGCCAGCTTGTCAGCGACGTTGTCAACGCGCCGAAGGGACCAGCCTCTTCGCTAGCGCCGTCACGCCCTGCTGCTCACGAGGTGCAGATCGGACGCCCTCGCTAGGGTTCGGGCGAGTGAGATGGTCAGCGACCGTCATGCCGCGACCGGGAGCCGCCGTGCCCCGGCAGCATCGCACGTTGTCCTCGGGCTGTACGTCCCGCACAAGGGGTAGAGCGTCGACCGCAAAAGCGAAGGGGGGACGATATTGGATCTTCGGAGAACTGGGCGGATCTTCGGCTGGTTGTTCATCGGCACATTTGTGACGAGCATCCCGGCGCGGCTGCTCTTCGTCCACGGCGTCGGCGCAAGCTGGTCCGACATGCGGTTCATCCCCGGGGCCACTTCCACCGCGAGCCTCAAGCTCGGCGCGGTCCTGGAGTTCGGACTGATCCTCACCCAGATCGGAACCGCAGTCGTCCTCTACCCGCTGGGCAGACGGCAGAGCGAAACCGTCTCGCTCGGATACGTCACCGCTCGCGTCATGGAGTCGGTCTTCGCCGCGATCGGCATCATCAGCATCATCTCAGTCGTGAACGTGGCAAGCCTGCTGTCATCAGCTACTGGTGTCGACGCCGCGGCGCTCGCCGCTTCAGGCAACTCGCTGGTGAAGAGCTACGACTGGGCGTTCCAGTGGGGACCCGGACTCATCGCGGGGATCGGGAACGGCTTGCTGGTGGGCTACTTGATGTACCGATCGGCGCTCGTGCCGCCTCGCATGGCGCTGCTGGGTCTCATCGGCGGCCCGTGCTGGCCGGGAGGTCCTAGAGCGTCGCAACATCCCTTGTGACTTGTCACGACGCACAAGGAACGCACGAATTAGCTAGCTATTACCTTCTGCACTTGCCCATGCACTGGGAAACTTTCCGGCCGCGAAGTCAAGGATGCGCACTTCTTCGGGGCGAATAGTTATACGAACCCAGCCCACCTTGCCGAATGTCTGATCGCGAGCAGCCATGAATGCCTCAGCGCCTTCTTCGCCAAGGTACCGGCGAGCCATCGCGCCATACTCGGAAAAGGCCTTGTCGAGAAACTCAACGCTGGCAATGCCGTGGACGCATAGGACCTTGTAAGGCCAAGTCGCGTCGTCGATGGTGAAGCTCACTCTCGGCCGGTCCTGCAGCACCTTCATCTTGGGCGCATTAGGTGGGGCACCCATGAGAAAGTCCTGTCCAGTGAAACCACATCGGCACAACTCGGGGAGTGCCATCATGCCAGATATAAGCCAGGCGAGCGGGAATGCGGGATTCCATCAGTTCTTTTGCAACAGCGTCCGTCTGCAAGGTTTCGACTGCACGCTTATTTGTCATTTCTGACCCCCTGGAAGGAGTTGCGGAATAGTTAACTTAATTCTCGATTTGCCTGCTGCAGCATGCGCCCAATAAACCTTTTCGTCAAGCCAAAATGGGCTTGTAGCGCTTCGCTTACCCTCGGAGGAGGACGAGAACGCCTGCAATTTCCGACCGGCAACTGAAGCGCCACCACGAAGTCCAAAGAGCAAGTACTGCTCTAAGCGGAGCGCCGGCTGCAAATGAGGGCCCAGAGCGAGCCTGCGACAGCGGCGATCGAGCAGAGCAGCGCCCACGCCGACACTGCCGCAACCCCGAGCAGCACCTGTCTCGAGCCGGAAGACTTCCTGTTGACCGGGCTCTGATCCATCTGCGGAGCGCAGCGATCCGGTCCCGCCTGCGTGGAGATGGTTGATTTTCCGAGCCTTGGGAATGCTCCCGGTTGCGACTCGAAGCGATGAGCTTCGGAGCCGACCGTCGTCTCCACACCAGGATATGAAAACCCCGTCCAGGATTTAAGAGGAGTAGGTCCATGGCCTTTCACCCGTATCTCGCCTTCGCCGGCAACTGCCGCCAGGCGTTCACCCGCTACCAGGAGATCTTCGGTGGCGAAATGGCGCTGCTCACGATGTCGGACATGCCCGCCGACGCCGGAGGCGCGCCTCCCGGAGCGAATCCTGATGCCGTCATGCATGCCGCACTGACCTCCAGCGTGGGGTTGTTGATGGGCGCCGACGACCCGACAGGCAGTTTCGACGGCGAGATCAAGGGCATCTGCGTCAACTGCTCACTGGGCGATGTAGCGGAGGCCAAACGGGTGTTCGACGCGCTGGCAGACGGAGGACAGGTCCAGATGCCCCTGGGTGAGACGTTCTTCTCTCCAGCATTCGGCATGTGCATCGACCGCTTCCACGTGCCGTGGATGATCATGGTTGAAATGCCGTCCCCGTCCTGACCTGACTCGATTGGCGCCCTTTCGGCCCGACGAAACCGCCGGGGCGTCGCCGTACGAAGACGCCGGGCGTGAGGTCGCGTACATGCGCATGCACCACGCTCACATAGCGCCGACAGATCGACGCGAAGGCTGGTTCCTCAGGCGTCATCGTCGAGGTTCTTCAGGCGTCATCGTCGGGGTCCGCCGGATGCTCGAACGACGGGCCAGACCAGGGCCCAGGCGGTAGATATCCTCGAGCCGGCCGGCGGATGCGACCAGCTCACCGTCTACCGCGGCGCGCAGCCCAGCGAGGCCGGCGATGGCCGGGACGGAGCCGATGTGACCCGCCCGGAGCGGGTGCGGACACGCCAGCTCGTCGCCGTCTACGAGGATCCGGGCCCGCCAACCATCGAGTTTCGGTTCGCCCACCCAGCCGTCGATGCTGGCCGGTATACCGGCAGTCGCCAGCATCGCTTCAACGTTGGGCGCCGCCACGGTTTCCATCATCCACCCCGTGACGACCGAACCGCCCAGATCCGTCCTCGGACAATCGGCGCATCAGAGGGGCGCCGAGGCGTAGGGTCGGTTGGAGCGCCAGTTCGGTGCGCAGGAGGGGGTGTCCAACATGGCAATCCTCGGGGTCATCATCGTCGCGTTGGTGGGAATCGGCTTCCTTTACCTGCTCGACCACAACCCTTTGCATGCAAAGCGGGGTGGGGCGACAAAGTTCCGGGGGAAGTAATGCGCTGACCGCCGCCGCGAATCGACCCGGGCCCCTTCGAGGGCTCACCCGGGGTAGAGATCGGCCGAGAAGGTCTGTTGACGTAATCATCGTTCACGCGGCGCTGACTTGCTCCAGCGCTTCGTGAGCGAGCCTTGCGAGCACATGATTTTTCGAGCTGCTCCAGTACTCGAAGTTCTGAAGCCCCGAGCCCTCCCTATCTCCAGTGCCAGACTTTCGTGTTGCTTTTGCCGTCCGCGTCCACTTCGTGCTCGAACACGCCGCAGGCGCCGTTGAGCGATCTCAAGCGCTCGTCTGTTGTCTGATAGACGACGGCGCCGCGTATTGAGGTCCGGCCACCGTCGAGCATCCGAACGGTCCCAAGGCCGGTCCAGCTCGCCATCGCGCCATTGTCGGTGACGAGGAGGCCGTGGCCGTTACCGATCAAGGTTCCGTCGGGATTCACCACTGACTCGTAGGTGCCGATGTCTTCGTGGTGCGCGCCATTGAATGTACCTGCAGCTCGGAAGCTCGTCTCCACCCGGGGCAGCCCCGTCTCCGTTGTCAAGACCCGTGTACCGGTGATCTGACCTTGTTCCTCATAAAGCAAGTCGCCAAGCATGGCGATCCCCTCTCTGCTGGCGCCGTGACCAGCATCTCACTCATTTGAGCGGTGAGTATCAGGTATTCCTGCAGCGGTCGGAGATCGTCGAGAAGGATCCGTCGAATAGCGATCCCCTCATGTGATGGAGACCCCGTATGACTGCATGACCTCGACCACCGCAGCCGCTGCCCAGCGCCTCCGCCACAGCAGCGTTGATGACGTATTGGACGGTCATCGGGACTCCTCGTAACAACTGACAGATTGCATTAACGGCGAGACCATGCAACGCAGCGTTTCCTTGGGACGGGCCGGGCATATAGGCGGGTTGGCCGTCCCGGGGGCTTGGTTGCTTCCTACCGAGACCGCCGTCCAGCCCACGAGTCGCCCGGCTATCGCACCGGTGGCGCCTTCGAGCACCTGGTCGCCCGGTACCTCGACCGCCAGGCCCTGGCCATCAAGGCCAAGACCGTCAGCTTCGCCGCCAAACGATGTCGGCGACGGCCGGCTGTGATGGCGGACCCGGCGAGCTAGCGTCCGCGAACCAATCAGTTGATCGAGAGGGCGCCATGCCTAAATACATGATCCTTGGGAAGTACAGCGCCGCAGGCGTCGCCGGGGTGAAGAAGGACGGCTTCGCAAAGCGAGAGGCGGCCGCCAGGGCGCTCGGCGACTCGCTTGGCGGAACAACGACGTTGTGGTCATGGCTGCGCAGCTCCACCTGGGACTTCATGGCGATCGGGGACTACCCCAGCGCCGACGGCGCCATCGCCCTCGGCCTGATCGGAAGGCCGACAGGAGCCTTCGAAGCGATGGAGATAATCGAGATGTTGGACAGCTCAGAGTTGGACCGCATCGCCGCCGCGGCCAACAAGGCCACCTATCAGCCACCCGGGACGCTTGCGTAGCGCGTCACGTTGCCGCTTGAACCGCCGGAACGTCCCAAGCTGGCACCGGGTGGCGGCGGCTCCTTCGTGAGCATGGTCGCCCGCTACCCCGACCGCCGCGGCCTGGCCCGATCACCTTGGCGGGAAGTAGACGTATTGGTAGAAGGTGAACACAAGGCCCACGCCGCCGACACCTCGTCCTGGGGGAGGTGGCGGAGCCGGAGTAAGACCTCCGCCCTGAAACAACGCACCTCTGTAGGTGCCGTCCGCCAGCACCACCCAGCGAGCGCGATGCCCGCCTGAGTCGTTATCCGATGCCTGGTACAGCCCAGCTGGCGGCGCAGCCCGGCTCGCGAGGAACGGGTGACTGGTGCCTGCCATTGAGATCTCGCCGCTCACGTTCGAACCTGACAGCGCGCCGCTGACAGCCACGCCCTTCGCCGGTTGGAGGTCCAGAGCGCCGTTGGAGATGCGCCCGACGAGCGGGGCCGCGACCGCCGCAGGCCTGTCGGCGGTCCCGTCGCACACATACGCCCCCGCGGAGCCGTCGTGCGCGACCAGCAGGGCGACATAGGCGTCGGTGCCCTCTACGGCGCCGACGTAGCTATCCGCGGGGGCCTGGGAAGGTGCCGAAGTCGTGGGCTCATGATTGATGCCGGCGTACTCGGAACCACAAGCCGAGGTGACAAGAGCTGCCAAAATGAGGATGCCGATCATTGCTCGGAGCATTGAGGAGTGGATCATGATCCTTGACTGCTGCTGGTCGCCGTGGTCGCAAATACTTGCACGTCCGATTAACCGGCGAACGACCAACACCAGCGACTCCGGAACGACACTAACCGGACCTGGCACCGGGTGACATGAGCGTTGAATCACCATAGGCTTTGCCGCCGCGGCTGGCATCAACGTGCAGGGCGATGTGCGGCCCTGATCGCCCGAGACCTCACCCGCGAGATCTCGCTCGTGTGAAAGCGGATCGCGTCTACGCTCCGTTGCCGGACGGGTCAGCATTCTGCCCACGCCGGTCCGGAGGTGTCCGATGAGCGATCGGGTGATTCGTGCTGCGGGCCTCGCGGCTGTTCTTTTCGTCGTCCTCATCCTGATCTCGGCCTTCGTGGCAGGCGCGCCGCCCTCAGCCGATGCGTCGGCAGACAAGATTCGGGCGTTCCTCGTGGACCACCGTTCCGCATTGCTCATCAGTAATTTCCTCGGCCTCCTGGCCGTACCGCTGGTGGTGTGGTTCGTGGTCGTACTTCGAGAGGTTGTGCTCGGCGACCGGCTCGCCAACGCACTCGGGACGGCTGCGGTAGCCGGGATCCTCATCACGGCGCCAATGGCCATGGCCGGTGGCGCTATTTCCGTCTCACCTCTCTATGCCGACGGCGTCGCCGGCAAGCTTGGCGACGACACCGTCCGCATTGTGTTCGAGGCTCAAAATCTTCTCTTCGCGTCTACCTCCGCAGGCATCGTCCTCTTCGCCGTGGCCGCAGCCCTCGCTATCCGAAGATCCGGGGCGTTACCCGCATACACCATGTGGGTTGGCCTCCTCGCCGCAGCCCTCAACGTCGTCGCGATGTTCAGCACCCTCAGCGCTGGCGCGTCCGGGGTCGGCTTTCTCGGATTGATCGGCTTCGCTCTCTTCCTGCTCGTCGCCGGCGGAACGATGGTTGCCGGGAAGGCCAGGCCCGCCCTCCAACCTTGACCGAGGCCAGTCGCTGTGCTGCATCGGCTCAGACCGCAGCCCACACCCCAAAGTGTTTGCCGGCGCCATGCTGATGGCGCCGTGACAGCGGTGGGAATACGGCGGCGAGAAGGGCCGCCAAGGACGGTCAGAGCGCCGGCACGATCATCGACCGGCCCGCGCCCGGATCGCCGAACTGGGGGCGCTCATCGCCGAGCCGCCCGCCGCTCCCGTGATCCAGGCAGAGCAGGCGCCGATGGTCAATCGGCCGCCGCCGAGCTTCGCCCTGCCGCCACCGCCCGCCGAGGTACCGCCGCCGAGTAAGCACCGGCGCCTCGCCGCGACGGGTCGGAACCTGTCGATCGCCGCCCCGGTCGTCGCGCTCGAGGAGGACCTGGAGGAGGGGCTGAGGTCGGATCAGATCCGGTCAGTGTTCTCCCGCCACCATGGCCGAGACGAGTCGACCCGCCAGGTCGCCCACCAGCCGCGGCTGCAACCGCAGATGGGGAGCTGACCAGCACGACCTGTCAGGAGGTCGCAATGGCTGAGCGCCCCAGGGTGACTACGACGACGAGGGCGACAACCAGCTACAGCGCTGAATGCCACCAAACGACTGATGGAAACAGAAACGCTGATCAGAGGTAGTTTCGCCCTTCTCAACAAGGTGGCGGTGCGTGCCGAAACACTTACGCTAAGTGGACTTTGAGAAGGGTTGGGGTTGAGTTATGGAAGATCAGAACCTGGTATCGAACGCGCCCGCTGCCGGGTGGTACCCGGACCCGGAAGGGCAGACTCGCTACTGGGACGGCGGAAAATGGACTGAACACACGCAAGCGCCGAGTGCGCCCCAATTGCCGACTCCGTCGGAGCGGCCGATATTCGACCCGTGGGCTACCCACCGGTCGGCAGCGGCCGCCTATGCGCCTATCACCGAAGCTGTCGCCCCGCCGGCAACTGAGGAATACCACTACGCCACCGAAGTCATCCCGCCAGACGCTCCGGTCAAGAAGAAGCGGGGAAAGGGTCTCCTGATAGCGGTCGGGGCGATATTCGTCGCCATCATCGTCGTGGCCGCAATAGCCGGCCCCTCTGACAAGAAGAAGGCGATCACCACCGTCGCCGACCAATCGACGACGGCGGCGGCGCCCACCGCTAGCGCGGCCCCGACGACTGGTGCGCACGCCACGACCGCCGCGCCCTCCACGACGGCCGCGCCCGCCACGACGGCCAAGGCGACCACGACCATGGCACCGACAACGACCGCCGCCCCTACGACCACCGCTGCTCCGACCACGACCGCCCCGCCGCAGCCCGTTCACTACGAAGGCTCCGGCAGCGACGTGATCCACGTGACCAAGCCAGAGACAGGCATGGTTGTCTTCCAGGCGGTCCACCAGGGCAGTCGCAACTTCTCCGTCTGGGCAGAGACGGCTGCCGGTGAACACATCGACCTGATGGTGAACACAATCGGCGCATACAGCGGGCAGTCACTCCTTGACGTCGATTCGAGGACGACCGAGTTGTTCGAGATCAAGGCCGATGGGCCTTGGACGATCGACCTGTATCCGCTCGCGTCCGCCAACCAATGGTCCGGCACAACGCCAGCCGGAGGCGCCGGTGACTCCGTACTCATCGTTCCCGGCGGCCTGCCAAAGCTCGCCATTGTCCAGATCGCCCACGACGGGACGCGCAACTTCGTTATCTGGGCTTACACCTCCAAGTCGAGAGACCTCACGGTTAACGACATCGGCGCGTACAACGCCAAGCGCACATTGGCGAAGGGCGTGTTCGTCTTGGAGATCCACGCTGACGGCAACTGGACGATCACCCCGACCGCCTGAGCGTCCGCCCGTCGGGGCGGTGCTCTACCAAGCGTTACGTGCGACGGCGTGTCCCCAGCGGGCACGCCGTCTGCGCGTCGGTCGGCCAAGCTGGGCCGCTGCGGCGACGTTCCGGCCGATCCGATCCTGGCGCTTCGCGAAGTTGAGGTCGGCTCTCACGAAACGCATGTACCGGAATCGGTTTTGGCCGGCGTCTGCGGCCGTTATCCCAGCTCAGAAAGCCGTGTGCCCGGGGCGGGAGTCGAACCCGCACGGATTTCTCCAAACGATTTTGAGTCGTCCGCGTCTGCCATTCCGCCACCCGGGCCGGGGGCTGGCTCAGCTTAGTGGGGTCGGCTCGACAGCCTCCACCGTCGACAGCCTCCACCGACGACAGCCTCCACCGACGACAGTGCTCAGTCTTCGGCCAGCCTCACCGGCTCGCCGGATGCCGCCGCCAGGTAGGCCGCACTGTCCGCCTGGCGCAACAGCACGCCGGGCGGCACCCGCGAGGCCACGTGGGCCACGCCGAAGGAGGCCGTCCAGCTCGCCGGCAGTACACCCGAGACAGCCCGCTCCCGAGATTGATCGTCGCTGGCCTCCCGCACTGCTCCGACGACCAGGTCTCGCAGGCGACGGGCCTCGGATTCGGCCTCTGCCGGTCCGGCCACGTCCTCGCACAGGACCACCAGAGACCGGCGGTCGAACAGCGCCACCAGGTCGCTCTCCCGGGTGTTGCGATCGAGGCACCGACCCGCCAGCGCCAGGTTCTCCTCGGCACTGTCGGCATCCGGCCCGCCGTTGAGCTGGCAGGCGACGACCGCGACGCCCGTTGTGGTTCCCCGTCCCAGCCGGGCCAACGTGCGGCCGAGAGTCATCAGCAGGAGCTTGCGGTTGGCCAGGCCGGTGACCTCGTCAAAGGCCGCCCGGTCGAGCAGCTCGGTCGTGCGTTCGGCGTTCCAGATGAGCAGGCCCAAGGCCCGCAGCAGCGGAGCGCACTGGAGGTCGGTCAGCTGATCCTCATCGAAGAAATGCAGCAACAGCAGCGCGGATATACCGCGCTCGCCCATGAGAGGGACGATCACCACCGTGGCCGCGCCGAAGAGGTTGGCGGCGCTGCCGCCGTTGTCGATCAACACATCACCAGGCGCCGCCGTCTGCACCCGCCAGGGCAGCTCGTCCAGCGTGATCGACAGGTCGGTCGAGCGGAGCGGAACCAGTCCGGGTTCGGCCCACTCATGGGACACCGTGACCCGTCCCCGGATGGCGTCGACCCGGTGGAGCACGACGCGGCGGGCACCGAGACCCCGTCCGAGCCGCCCGAACGCCTCCTCGGCGATCTGCGACAGCCGTGCGCCCACGTCGCCCTGGACCTCAGCGGCCACGTCGCCGACAAGGTCTGTCAGCCACCCGGCATGGTGCTCGGCCTCGTGCGGCGGAGCGTATTCGGCAACCAACCGAAGTTGCTCGAAGCTGGAGGTGTCCACCGCCATCCCTTCCTCCTCAAATCGTCGCGGACTCAAATCGTCTGCGGAGAGGTCCCAGCGGATGCGACCTTCCTGTGTGGGCGAGTCGGCGAGGCTGCTACGCACAAACCTCTTGCCCCGATACGCACAAGCCTCTGGGCCGGGAAGCGCCCGGGACCATTCCTCGCACCCAGACTACGGATAGCTACGCAGAGGGCCTCCCCGAACGCTGTTTGCGGTCATATTGCCGTTTGATGACCAAAACCGCTGGGCGCCTCGCAAGGCCCATGCCGAATCACAACGCGCGGTCGGGTGAACAGAGGCAACCAAGCGGGTGAACAGCCAGGCCACCGGAATGAAACGTCTTGGCGAGGACGGCGGTCAGACATATCGATTTGAACCCGACAGTGAGGGCCGTCGCTGAAGATGATCGCGTTCACGTTCCCCGGACAAGGCTCCCAGAAGCCCGGTGCCGGCGCCGCCTGGGTCGACCACCCGTCGTGGGAGGTGGTGCGCGCAGCATCCGACGCCGCCCGACGCGACGTCGGGTATCTCCTGCTCGAAGCGGATGCCGACGAGCTGAAGCTGACGCACAACGCCCAACTCTCGACGTACGTCGCCTCGCTGTTGGTGCTGGACGCCGTGCGCCGCCTCGGGCTCGATGCCTCCTATGTCGCCGGGCACTCCCTCGGTGAGTACACGGCGCTCACCGCTGCAGGCGTGCTGTCCCTGGACGACGGCGTTCGCCTGGTGGGTGAACGGGGCGAGGCCATGCGAGCCGCTGCCGAGGGACGAACCGGCACGATGGCCGCGGTCCTCGGAGGCGACGACGCCGCCGTCGAAGCGGCCTGCGCTGAGGCCCGCAGCCAGGGACACGAGGTGTGGCTGGCCAACTACAACGCCCCCGGGCAGGTGGTCATCGCCGGCTCGCCCGACGGGCTCGAAGCCGCGACCGAGCTGGTCAAGGCATCCGGAGCCAAGCGGGTCATGCCAGTCGCCGTCTCCGGGGCGTTCCACACGCCCTACATGGCACCGGCCCAGTCGCGACTCGACGCCGCCATCGCTGCCGCCCGCCTGTCCGACGCCACCGTGCCGGCTGCGGCCAACGTCGACGCCGCTATCCACAGCAGCGCGAGCGAATGGTCTGACCTGCTCAGCCGTCAGCTCTGCTCACCGGTCCGCTGGTCGCAGCTGCTGACCGGCCTGGCCGGGGCGGGTGTCGACACGTTCATCGAGCTTGGCCCGGGCACCGTCCTGACCGGCATGGCCAAGCGCACGGTCGACGGTGGCACCACTCGGGCGGCCAGTTCGCCCGCGGAGGTGGACGAAGTGGCCGAAGCTTTCACGCACAAGGTCCAGGCCTCGGCCCGGGTCGAAGGGGAGACACTGTTCGCAGCCGAGCGCCTGGTGGTCAGCCCGGCCGCCGGCGTGTTCGCCCCCGATGACGGCCTCCACGACGGGTCGCCGATCGTGGCGGGCGACGTTGTCGGACGCGTTGGCGATACCGAGGTGCGGTCCCGCTTCAGCGGCCTGCTGATGGGCCTGTTGGCGTGGCGCGGCGAACGGGTATCTACCAGCCAGCCCCTCGCCTGGTTGCGCACGTGACAACCGTCACGTTAAGGCGTGACGTTCCTGCTCGCGACTGCGTGTGAGCTGACGGACATCCTGGCCATGACGCATGATGGTGCCAACGGCACATGCTGTCCCGGAGCTCGGAGGTGCGCATGGGCGCGGTGATCACGGGAGTCGGCGTAGCGGTCCCGGAGAAGACCATCACCAACGACGACCTGGCCGCCCGGCTCGACACGTCAGACGCCTGGATCATCGAGCGAACGGGGATCCATGAGCGCCAGGTAGGCGGCACGACCGCCAGCCTGGCGACCGAAGCGGCGACCAATGCCCTGTCGGCCGCCGGTCTGCAGCCGTCGGACATCGACCTACTGCTGCTGGCGACCACGTCGCCCGACCGGGCCGTGCCGGCGACCTCTGCCACCGTGGCGGCCAACCTCGGTCTGCGCTGCGGAGCCATGGATGTGAACGCGGCCTGCTCGGGCTGGGTGTATGCCCTGGTAGTCGCCCATGGCATGGTCGCGCTCGACGGTTCGGTCCGGCGGATGCTGGTCATAGGGGCCGAGACGCTCTCCCGCATCACCGACTGGGACGACCGGGGCACGGCCATCCTGTTCTCGGACGGTGCCGGGGCCGCCGTGCTCGAGGCGGTTCCGGGTCGGGGTTCGCTACTGGGCTGGGACCTGGGCGCGGATGGGACCGCAGAGGGAATCCTCTACGCCGACCACGGCGACTTCATCCGCATGGAGGGCCGGGAGGTCTTCCGGCGAGCGGTGCGGGTCATGGTCGATTCGTCGGTCAAGGCTCTGGAGCAGGCCGGCCTCACCCCCGCCGATGTCGACCTGGTCATCCCCCA
>JAXDQG010000154.1:0-2645 GCA_034667945.1 Acidimicrobiia bacterium
GGTCGCCGATGACGAGAACGCTAGAAGCCGCCTGGTGCGCTGATAAGGGCCAATCACGGGCTGGTTGAGTGGACCGCTTTCCAGCCGAGCGCCCGTCCACACCCCCGTTAACGTGGGGTGGACGGGCGGCCGTGCTTAACAGATACCCAGATCGTCGCGCAGTTATGCGGCGACGTTGGTGACGTGCAAAGGTCCGCGCTCTGGGGCTGGAGTAACGACCGAGATGGACTCGGCGAGGGCGAGGTTGTCGCTGACTTCACGCAGCACCTCGGACAGTGGCACCTCGAGCGCCTCACAGATCGAGCCGAGCAGCTCGGAGGAGGCTTCCTTCTGTCCACGCTCTACCTCGGAGAGGTAGCCGAGCGAGACACGGGCAGCGCCCGAGACCTCGCGCAGAGTGCGGCCCTGGTCGCGACGGCGCTCGCGCAGCACGTCGCCCAGCAGTCGGCGGAGCAGGATCATGATGCGCTCCTCTCGTTCGGGCCACGCTGGAGGGTCCAAGGCGCGGGCGGTTCGCTCTTACCGTACCGGGCGCCTCTGCCGAGCCGCCTGATGGTACGAGTGTATCCGCTAGATGTAACGCTGTAATCAACCCGACGCGTTCCCGTCGCCCGCGAGTTCCTCGGCGGCGAGTGCGAGCCCCCGGCGAACGGCCTCGCGGCGTACGTCGTCGCGCCCTCCGTCGAGCTGCAGGCTGAGCACGGAACAGCCCTCGCCGCTGACACCCGGGCCGGCCAGCGCCACGTACACCTCACCCGCTGCCCGACCATCCGCCGCGCCTGGCCCGGCCACACCCGTCGTCGCGAGGCCGAAGGTCGCCCGCAGCCGGACCGCCACTCCACGGGCCATCGCGGCAGCGACATCGGGGTGCACCGCGCCGTGCCGGCTGAGCAGGTCCGGATCGACGCCGAGCAGGCTGGCCTTGAGGTCAGTGGCGTAGGCGACCACACCACCGCGGAACGTCGACGACGAGCCCGCGAGGTCGGTCAGCGCACCGCCCAGCAGCCCGCCGGTCAGGGACTCGGCGACCGCGATCGTGGCACCCCGCGCCAGCAGGGCGCGGTGCACCTCGGCCGCGAGGTCCGCGGTGGAGTCACTCACGGCTGCACGCGGCGCGCCCGTTTCATCGCGGCTCGTTCGCTGGTGCGACGCAGCCGTAGGGCGCGCTGCACGTAGTCCACGCCCGTGACAACGGTCACGACCACGGCGACGTACATCACCACGATGGCAGCGTCGTGCAGCCAACCACCGAGCGGCAGGACCAGCAGGCCGATGGCAATTGCCTGCACCAACGTCTTGAACTTGCCGCCGCGACTGGCCGGCATCACGCCGTGCCGGATGACGAAGAACCGCAGCAGGGTTATGCCGATCTCCCGCACCAGCACGACGATGGTGATCCACCAGGCGAGCGGATGTTCGGCGAGCATCGACAGGCCGACCAGCGCGGCACCGATCAGGGCCTTGTCGGCGATGGGATCGGCGATCTTGCCGAAATCAGTGACCAGCCCGCGCCGCCGGGCGATCTGACCGTCGACCCGGTCAGTGACCGACGCCACAGCGAAGGCAGCCCAGGCCGCGACCCGCCACAGATCGTCGCGCCCGTCGTCGTGCAGCAGCAGGACGAGGAAGACCGGCACGAGCACCATGCGCAGCACCGTCAGCGCGTTGGCGATGTTCCACGCGCTCGCCGGCGGCACCGTCGTTCCGGGCAACGTCACCTCGCCACCAGGTCGGCGCCCTCGCTGGCGACCACGGTGGCGGCCACGACCTGCCCGACCGCCAGGTCGCCACCGCCGAGCAGGGTGGTGCTGCCGTCGACCTCGGGCGCCTGGTGCGCGGCCCGGCCGTCGCCGCTGGCGCCGCTGTCCACAACCGACTCGATGAGCACCTCGAGTTCTTCGCCCAGGCGATCCTCGGCGCGCTGGGCGACAAGCTCGTCGGCCAGCCGCGACACTCGCTCGACGCGTTCCCGGACGACGGCCTCGTCGTGCTTACCGTCGAGGGCGGCGGCCTCGGTGCCGTCCTCGTCGGAGTAGCCGAAGACGCCGATGGCGTCTAGCCGCGCATGGGTGAGGAACCGTTCGAGCTCGGCCAGGTCGTCCTCGCTCTCGCCGGGGAAGCCGACGATGACGTTGGACCGGATGCCGGCCTCCGGCGCTGCCACGCGCACCGTGGCGACCAGCTCGAGGAAGCGCTCGGTATCACCGAACCGGCGCATCCGGCGCAGCACCGACGCGCTGCTGTGCTGGAAGGAAAGGTCGAAGTACGGCGCGACGCCGTCCGTCGATGTCATGACCGAAACCAGGCTCGGCCGCATCTCGGCGGGCTGGAGATAGCTGACCCGAACGCGCTCGATGCCCTCGACGCCGGCCAGTTCGGGAAGCAGTGTCTCGAGCAGGCGGAGGTCGCCGAGGTCCTTGCCGTAGGAGGTCGAGTTCTCGCTCACCAGGAAGAGCTCGCGGGCGCCCTGGTCGGCCAGCCAGCGAGCCTCGGCGATCACATCGGAGGGCCGCCGCGAGACGAACGCACCCCGGAAGGTGGGGATGGCGCAGAACGTGCAGCGCCGGTCGCAGCCCGACGCGAGCTTGAGCGCCGCCACCGGCCCGGCGGAGAGTCGCACGCGGGTCGGACCGGAAGCCGGGCCC
>JAXDQG010000155.1:0-14473 GCA_034667945.1 Acidimicrobiia bacterium
GAAATACTCGGCGCACTGTCGGGAGCGCTCGCGTGGAGCGGCGCCGATGAAGCGAGCTGGGAGGCAACCGATGAAGCACTGTCGCTCGCCTCGTCGCTCGGCCAACCGCGCCTGCTGGTCGATGCGATCCACAGCGGACTCTACGCCACCGTCACGCCCGAGAACGTCCACGACCAGCTCGCGCTGAGCCGACGTGGGCTCGAGATCGCCGTACGGGAGGGCGATGCCTTCGCGGAGCTCAGGCTGACGTGCCACGTCATGCTCCGACTGTTCGTGTTGATGGACTCTGGCGCGCTTTCCCGTTATCACGCCCGGCACCTGGAGCTCGCCCGCCGATTCCGCCAGCCCTACTACTTCCTCCTCCACGCCGGGTGCGAGAGCGCCCTCGCGCTTTGTGAGGGTCACTTCGCCGAGGCCGAAGCAGCAGCCGAAGAGCAGCGTCGATGGGCAGACATCAACCATCAGGACAACGGTGCCTACGGCATTCAGATGTTCTCGATTCGGCGCGAGCAAGGCCGCCTGGCGGAGTTGCGGCCACTGCTCGAACTCTCCACTCGCCTCAACGGGGACAGGGCGTGGACGCCGGGGCTCGCCGCCGTGTACGCCGAGGCGGGCATGGCCGACCAGGCGCGGATGCTGCTCGACCGGCTGGCAGCCGACCACCTGGCCACGCTCCCCAATGACTCGCTCGTCCCGGCGGTCATGAGCTACCTGGCGGACGCCGCCTTCGAGTGCGGGCATCGGGAGATCGCCCAGCAGGTCCTGTCACGACTCGAGCCCTACCGGGGTCTCGCCGTGTACACGCCGGGCGTGGCCTGCTACGGCGCCGCCGACCGCTACGTGGGCCGGCTCTACAGCACGCTCGGCCGACACGACGCAGCTGTGGCCGCCTTCGACGCGGCGCTCGAGCTCGACCAGCGGAGCGGCTGGTCAACCTGGATCGCCCATTCGCAGTTCGCGCTGGCCCAGCAACTCGCCACCATCGGCCGCCGCGCCGAACTGCAGCGAGCCCGGGCGCTGTTGCGCGACGCCGGTGCGACCGCGGCATCGTTGGGCATGTCCGCGCTCTCGCGCCGAGTCGCCGCGCTGCTCGAGACGTTGGGCGCCACGCCCGAGATCAGCGGCGGCCTGACGCGGCGCGAGTCCGAGGTGCTGCGCCTCCTCTGCCAAGGCAAGTCGAATCGCCAGATCGGCGAGGAACTGCACGCCAGCCAGCACACGATCGCCAACCACGTTGGAGCCATCCTGGCGAAGACGAGCGCCGCCAACCGCACCGAGGCGGCGATGTGGGCGCACCGCCACGGCGAGATCTGATCGGGGCGGCTGTCGCATCAGCGACGACATCGCTCGGCTCCCGGGCGAGGCGGCCGCCGAGCCCAGCACAGCGGAGGGAGTGGGATTCGAACCCACGGTGAGTTGCCCCACACACGCTCTCCAGGCGTGCCGATTAGTCCGCTCTCGCATCCCTCCTCGACCGACGGGGCCCCTCCGAAGAGGGGCACCTTCGACCGAATCTCACGCTCCGACCGGCGGAGCGCACCGGACAGGCTATCCTGGTCTGCCCGGGGTTCGGAAGCCCGCCGGTCGAGGCGCCAGTCGGTGCAGCGGCCGGGCCTTTCGAGGTGGTGGTCGGGTCCTGAGCGGTCGCGACCCGTGAACCGAGTCAGGGCCGGGAGGCAGCAGCTCTCAGCGGAGCTTGCGAGGTGCCTCAGAGTGCCTGGCCGCCACCTCCGAAGGCCCGGCCCGGCCCCGGTCAGTGTCACACCTCCCGGGTACCATCGCCGCCGTGGCCTACCAGTCCCTCTACCGCCGTTACCGGCCTCGCCGGTTTGACGAGATGGTCGGCCAGCAGCATGTGGTGACGGCCCTGCGCAACGCCGTGCGCGAAGGCCGCACCGGTCATGCCTACCTGTTCTCGGGCCCCCGGGGCACCGGTAAGACGTCCACCGCTCGCATTCTTGCCAAGGCGCTGAACTGCACCAACGCCCTCGATGGTGAGCCCTGCGGCACCTGCGAGTCGTGCGTGGCCATCGATGGGGCCAGCTCCTACGACCTGCACGAGCTCGACGCGGCCTCCAACAACGGCGTCGAGGCCATGCGCGATCTCATCGCCAAGGCGGCGCTCGGCTCCCCCGGACGCACGAAGGTGTACATCCTCGACGAGGTGCACATGCTCTCCACGGCGGCGTCCAACGCGCTGTTGAAGACGCTGGAAGAGCCGCCCCCGCACGTCACCTTCGTTCTCGCCACCACCGATCCGCAGAAGGTCCTGCCCACCATCCGCAGCCGGGCTCAGCACTTCGAGTTCTCGCTCATCCCGGGCTCGGAGCTCGAGGCGCACGTTCGGCGCGTCATGGCTGACGCCGACATCAAGCTCGACGACGAGGCCGTCACCTACGTCGTCCGCAAAGGCGCCGGTTCCGCCCGTGACACGCTCTCCGCGCTCGATCAGGCCGCCGCGCTCGGCGGCATCCAGCCCGACGGCGAGAGCCTCGACGATCTGATCGAAGCGCTCGTCTCACGCGACACCGGGCAGGCGCTCCGTGCGGTGGCCAGCGTCCTTCAAACGGGGCGTGAACCCCGCCAGGTCGCCGAGCAGCTTCTGGCCCGCTTACGAGATGTCTTCCTCCTCACCGTCGGTGGCCCGGTCGATCATCTGCCGGACGACGAGCGCGCCCGGGTCGCCGATGTCGGTCAGCGCTTTGGGCCGGCCGCGGTCACGCGGGCGCTCGAGGCGTTGGGCGAGGCGCTGGTCGAGATGCGCCAGTCGCCAGATCCCCGCGTGCCGTTCGAGGTGGCGCTCGTGCGGCTCACTACACCCCAGCTCGACACCAGCTTGGCTGCCCTGGTCCAGCGCGTCGCCGAGCTCGAGGCGCTGGTGGCCAGCGGGGGAGCGGCCAAACAGCCTGCGGGCGCGGCAGCGCCCGAGCCGGCGGCCACCGCCCGGGCCGGCGGCAACCAGCACTCGGCAGCCCCCAGCCCCGACCCGTTCGTGCCCGCGGCAGTCGGACCGGACAGGACCGCGGCCAGGCCCGGGGCAGCGGAGCCCAGCCGAGGGCCCGCAGCCGAGGCTCGACGCAGGCTGCAGTCCCGCACTGCTGCCGCGCCGACTCCGCCGGTATCGGCCGGGGCCGCTGCCAGCGCCCCCGATTCTCCGCCCCCGGATGAAGCCGGCCAGCGGCCAGGGCCCCCGCTGAGCGAGCTCGCGGCCTCCACGCCACCGGCAGCCTCCGATGGCGCAGGTGCACCAGGCATGGCCGGCCTGACCGTCGAGGAGATCTCGGGCGCTTGGCAGGGCGGAGTGCTGGACTCGCTCACCATGAAGGCCAAGGCCCGCTACCGGGGCGGCCGTTTCGTCTCGGCTGAGGCCGACACTGCCGTCTTCGGCCTGCCCAACAGCATCCACCGAGATCGTTGCGAAGAGATCCGGCCCGAGGTCGAAGCGGTGCTGGGCCGCCACTTCGGGCGTCCCATCAGCCTGCGGCTGGTGGTCGACGAGGCTGCGGGTGCGCCCGCGGCCGGTGGGGGGCCGCCCCCTTTCCCCTCTAGGACGGCGACTGATCTGTCGTCCGCGCCGTCCCCACGCGAAGAAGACGACGAGCACGACCTCGACATCCACGATGTCCACTCGCTGCCGGACGCCACTGACGTGGCCTCCAGCGTTCTCGACCGGCTGTTGCAGGCCTTTCCCGGTTCACAGGTGGTGGAATAGGTACATGACGGACACTCCCGCCGACTCGCCCGATCTCCCCGGTGGCCTCGGTGGCTTCGACCTTTCCTCGCTCATGGACAGCGCGCAGCAGCTCATGGCCGCTCAGCAGGCAGCGTCCGAACGCGAGCTCGTCGGCAAGGCCGGCGGTGGCAAGGTTGAGGTCGTCGTGACCGGTGGAGGCGACTTCCGCAGCATCAAGATCGACCCCGAAGTGGTCGACCCGGCCGACGTCGAGCTCCTCGAAGACCTCGTGCTGGCGGCGCTGCGAGACGCCATGGCCCAGGTGAACGCCGCTCAGTCATCGGCACTTGGCGGGCTCGATCTGGGCAGCTTGGGTGGCATGCTGGGCAACCAGTGACATGCCCGGCATCTACGAAGGGCCGGTCCAAAATCTCATCGATGAGCTGGGCCGGCTGCCGGGAATTGGACCCAAGTCGGCCCAGCGAATCGCCTTTTACCTGCTGAGAGTGCCGGAAAACGATGCTCGGCGACTGGCTCGTGCCATCACCGAGGTGAAGGAGCGCATTTCGTTCTGTAAGCGCTGCTTCAACATCGCCGAGGCCGACCATTGCGTGCTGTGTGCCGACCCTCGCCGTGATGAAGCCGTCCTCTGTGTGGTCGAGGAGCCCCGAGACGTCGTCGCTATCGAGCGGACGGGGGAGTATCGGGGCCTTTATCACGTCCTACACGGTGCCATCAATCACCTTGAAGGCATCGGAGCCGACCAGCTGAAAATTCGCGAATTGCTGCAGCGCCTCGCGGATGAGCCGGTCAAAGAGGTCATCCTATGTACCAACCCCAATCTCGAGGGTGACGCTACTGCGATGTACCTGGCGCGATTGCTCCGGGACACCGACCTCAAGGTGACCCGCCTGGCCTCGGGTCTGCCGGTCGGCAGCGACCTGGAATACGCCGACGAGCTGACCTTGGGCCGGGCGCTCGACGGCCGTCGCGCTCTCTGAGCCATCGCTCGCAGCGTGATATATCGCTATAGAGCTGGTGCCGAGCGAGAGATGTGTCCCATGACCGGGCGGGCGCTCGAACCTCTGTCAGGTTAATTGCCTACTGGGCCACAACTTCTTGGCAGTGGATTGCCAGTAGCAACGAAGGTTATGGGTCAAAAAGACAACAGAGGTGCTGGCACCGAGTCGACGCGGGCGGACATTTCTACCGACTCGGTACAGCACCTCTGCTGCGCCTTTACCGAAGCAACGATCGTGTCGACGCCTCGGATTAAGTTGTTGCGGTCATATTACGACTGTGCCGTCCAGATGACAAGCCTGTCACTGAATTATTTCGATCACGCTGCGACAGATTTGCCGTTCGACCTGGTCGGACGGCCTCAAAATGACGGAGGCAACTCACAGTCGGCAGAGCGAAATTGCTCGTACTCCGATGTTCGCGACAGCGTGCGATGTGTCGTCAGGAGAGCGAACGAACGAGGAGCGCATCGCCCTGGCCACCGCCCCCGCACAGGGCAGCAGCACCCAGACCGCCACCCCGTCGCCGCAACTCGAGCAGCAGGTGAAGGGCCAACCGATTGCCGGATGCGCCGATGGGATGTCCCATAGCGATGGCGCCGCCGTTGACGTTCACGATGTCGTCGCTCACACCCAGGTCCGTGGTAGCAGCCAGCGCAACCGCGGCGAAGGCTTCGTTGAGCTCGAACAGATCGATGTCCGAGACGCTGAGACCGACCCGGCCGAGGGCCTTCAGGATCGCCTGGGAGGGCTGGGTCAGCAGAGACGTTCCGGGACCGGCCACTTGGCCGTAGCCGACGACCTCACCGAGCGGTGTGACGTTCAGCTGCTCGGCTCGGGCCTTGGACATCATCACCACGGCGGAGGCGCCGTCGGAGATCTGCGAGGCGTTGCCGGCGGTGACGTTCCCGGCGCCGCCGAATGCACCTTTCAGGCCGGCGAGGCTCTCGGGCGTCGTCCCGGGACGAATGCCCTCGTCGCGATCAACCAGCACCGGCTCGCCCCTGCGCTGGGGTACGGAAACGGGGACGATCTCTCCGTCGAACAGCCCGTCCTTCTGGGCATTCGCCGCCCGTTCGTGGGAACGGGCCGCCAGGGCGTCCATCGTCGAGCGCTCCAGCCCGGCAGCCGCCGCGTCCCGCTCGGTACCGGCGCCCATGGCGAAATGGTCGAAGGCGCAGGTCAAGCCGTCGTACATCATTGAGTCGACCACGGCCTGGTCACCGATGCGGTAGCCGTCTCGGGCGCCCGGCAGGAGATAGGGGGCGTTGGTCATTGACTCCATGCCGCCGGCGATGACCACATCTGCCTCGCCCGAGGCGATGAGCTGGTCGGCCAGACCAATGGTGTTGAGGCCGGACAGGCAGACCTTGTTGATGGTCGTTGCTGGCGTGGTCATGGGAATCCCCGCAGCCCGGGCGGCCTGGCGGGCGGTGATCTGCCCGGTCCCCGCCTGCAGCACCTGGCCCATGAACACGTAGTCGACGGCGTCCGACGCCACGCCTGCTCGCTCGAGGGCGGCCGCGATGGCCATGCCCCCCAGGTCGGTGGCGGCGAAGCCGGCCAGCGCGCCCTGCAAGCGGCCGATCGGGGTACGCGCTCCCGCGACGATCACTGATCCAGCCATGAGGTCCTCCAACGCAGACGGGCAGGTGCGACCAATGGTAGGGACGTTACCCGCCGGTAAGTCGGGCTGGTCGCCGGCCGCAGCAGCCCATTAGCCTGTTCGCTCCATGCAGGAGTTCCTCGAAGCGATCCAGGCCGGCGCAACGGGCGAAGATCTGGCCAATCTCCCGCTTCCCGAGGCGTATCGCGCCGCCTACGTGCGCCGCGAGGACGCCGAGATGTTCGCGGGCATGCAGTCCAGCGCCAAGGATCCCCGCAAGTCGCTCATCGTGGGAGACATCCCCACCCCCGAGCTGGCTCCGGATGAGGTCTACGTGGCCATCATGGCCAGCTCCATCAACTTCAACACGGTCTGGACCTCCATCTTCGAGCCCCTGCCGACCTTCGGTTTTCTCGACCGGTTGGGGCGCGAGTCGGTCTGGGGTGCGCGCCACGCCCGCGATTTCCACGTTGTCGGGTCGGACGCGTCGGGTGTCGTGGTGCGAGTGGGTTCCGCGGTGCGCAACTGGAAGCCGGGCGACAGGGTCGTCGTGCATTGCAACTACGTCGACGACCAGGATCCGAGCGCCCATGACGATTCGATGCTGGCCGCCAACCAGCGCATCTGGGGCTTCGAGACCAACTACGGCGGCCTGGCCGACCTGGCCCTCGTGAAGGCCAACCAGTTGATGCCCAAGCCGGCCCACCTGTCCTGGGAAGAGGCTGCGGTCAACGCGCTGTGCGGCGCCACCTCCTACCGGATGCTGGTGGGGCCCAACGCCGCCCGTATGAAGCAGGGCGACATCGTGTTCATCTGGGGAGCAACCGGCGGCATCGGGGGTTACGCCACGCAACTCGTGTTGAACGGCGGCGGCATCCCGGTTGGTGTGGTGTCCAGCCCGGACAAGGCAGACATCCTGCGTGAGCTGGGCTGCGAGGCCGTGATCGACCGGGCGGCCGAGGGCTATCGATTCTGGAGCGACGAGCACACCCAGAACGAGGCCGAATGGCGGCGCCTCGGCAAGCAGATTCGCCAGCTGGTGGGGGACGACCCCGACATCGTCTTCGAGCATCCCGGGCGCAACACCATGGGGGCCTCGGTCTTCGTGGCCAAGCGGGGCGGCACCATCGTCACCTGCGCCGCCACCAGCGGTTACATGATCGAGTACGACAACCGCCATCTCTGGATGAAGCTGAAGCGGATCGTCTCCTCCCATTTCGCCAACTACCAGGAGGCGTGGGAGATGAACCGGCTCATCGACCGGGGCGCCATCCAGCCGATCCTCTCCTCCTGTGTCAGCCTCACCGAGGTCGGCGACGCTGCCTACCAGGTGCACCACAACATGCACGAGGGCAAGTTCGGGGTGCTGTGCCTGGCGCCCGAGCGTCACCTCGGCATCGACGACCCCGCCAAGCGGGAGCGCATCGGCGAGGCCCGCATCCGGCTCTTCGAGCGGGCGCGCTGAACAGATCGCCCGGTCCGTTGGTCGCAAACGGCCACCCGAAAGGACAATGAACGCATGCTGTTGACCGAGATCGACCATGTGGCCATCGCCGTCAACGACCTGGAGGCGGCGATCGACTATTACAAGCGGGCCTTCGGCGCGACCGTCGACCATCGCGAGGTGGTCGAGTCCGATGGTGTGGAAGAGGCGCTGTTGAAGGTGGCCGAGTCGTACGTGCAGCTCCTGACCCCGACCCGTCCGGACTCGCCGGTCGCCAAGGCGATCGAGAAGCGGGGCGAGGGACTGCACCACGTCGGCTACCGGGTTGCCGACTGCGCCAAGGCACTCGAGTCCATGGTGGCCGCCGGAGCGACACCCATCGACAAGGCGCCGCGTCCCGGGAGCCGGGGGACCACGGTGGCCTTCATGCATCCCAAGGGCAGCTTCGGCACGCTGATCGAGCTGGTGCAGGAGTAGCCGGCACCGCCCTCCGAAGCAGTTGACCGGTGGGCTGAATGCCTGGCGGCCGGCAGCCTACGCTCGACCCGATGGACCCCCTGGCCCTCGCTCGACGGATGTGGCTGTGCCTCGAGCCACTCCACGCCGTCACCTATTTCGCGTCCGAGGTGCGGGAGGCGCTCGATGCCGCCGGGATGCGCGGCTTCTGGATGGGCTACTTCGCGGCCCGCTCCGCCCCGCTCGGTCCCGTCGGCCCAGCCGTGACCGGCGCGCTCTTCTACAACTTCCACCCGACGATGGTTGCGAAAGCCCTGCCCCATGCGTGGCGACTGGCCACGCCCGAAGCGGTGCTGTCCGCACGATTGCACGGCGTCGACATGGCCCTTCTGCGAGTGATCGGCGACGACCTCCGCGCTCCCGACGTCTCCGCCGCCGCGCAGGCGGCACGAAAAGCCGCCGAGCTGGCGGAGTGCCGGGGACGAGCCCTGGCTGCCGCCCACCAAGCGCTCGACTGGCCGACCGTCCCGCATCTCACGTTGTGGCAGGCGGCCACCGTGCTGCGCGAGCACCGGGGCGACGGGCACGTGGCCACCTTGCTGGCCGCTGGTCTGGATGGCTGTCAGGCGCATGTGCTCTTGGCTGCAGCGGGGCTCACCACCGCCGCACTGCAGCAGGAAACCCGTCGCTGGTCGGCTGAGGAGTGGGCGATTGCGGTCGACGGTCTGAGGCGGCGGGGCTGGCTGGACGGAGATGGCCGCCTCACCTCGAGCGGACGCGACGCCCGCCAGCGCATCGAAGAGGCAACCGATGACCTCGCTGCCGGGCCTTACCTCGAGCTCGACGACGAAGAGCGGGAGCGACTCCTGCAGGTGGCCGAGCGCCTCTCGACGCTCGTGATCGAACGGCAAGGCGTTCCCTTCCCGAATCCCATGGGCCTGCCTCGACGGGACGGCCGAGGATAGGGTCGCCGCCCATGGCCACCCGCAGACCTCGCCCGTCCAGCCCCCGTATCGAGCCGGTCACCGACCCATCGCCGCTGCAGCAGGAGCTGCTGGCTGCCCAGAAGGTCGGTGACGGGAAGCCGCAGAACATCTTCGCCACCATGGCCCGCAACACCCGGGTCTTGAAGCAGTTCTCGAAGTTGGGGGGAACGCTGCTGTTCCGGGGCTCGGTGCCCGAGCGCGAGCGTGAGATCGTCATCCTGCGGATCGGTTGGAACGCCCAGTCGGTCTACGAGTTCGGCCAGCACACGGTGATCGGTCGCAAGGTCGGATTGAGCGACGAGGAGATCGGCTTGCTGTGCCGGCCGGTTGATGAGGGCAAGTGGTCAACGTCTGACCGCGACCTGATCCTGCTGGCCGACGATCTCTGCGCGGATGACTGCGTGAGCGACGAGACCTGGGGCCGCCTGGCCGCTCGCTGGAGCGAGGAGCAGCTGATCGAGCTGGTGGTCTGCGCCGGCTTCTATCGGATGGTCTCCGGCTTCTTGAACTCGGCGGGGGTGCAGCTGGACGACGCAGTACCGTCCTGGCCGGTCGTCGCCTTCGGCAGCTGAGTCCGGGTTTCGCCCTCAGCCCGCCGAAGCAACCTCGTCCACTACGGCCAAGACCTCGTCGCCATAGCGGTCCAACTTTGCCGGACCGATGCCCTTGAGGCGCGAGAGGGCCACGGCGTTGCGAGGGCGGGCAGCGGCGATGAGGTCGAGCGTCTCGTCGTGGAACACGACGTAGGCCGGCACACCGTCTCGGCGGGCTCGTTCCGACCGCCACGCCTTGAGCGCGGTGCGTAGCGTGTCGCCTTCGGCGTCCAGTTGCGCGGGTGCCTTGGCACCAGGCTTGGCGGGGGAGGGGCGATCCAGCGGCCTTCGCCCAGCGGAGGTGACCAGGCGTCCGGGCGGCCGCGGGTCATGGGCGGGTGGTTCGGTGCTGAGCTCGGCCGCGAACGGCGAGGGGGAGTCGCCGCACACCACGGTGCAACGCTGCTGGGCGCGGGTGATGGCAACGTGGAAGACCCTGCGCTCTTCCTCTTTGTCGGCGGCCAGCCGGTGGGGGAACAGGCCGGCGCTGGCCTCGTGTACCACCACATGGGGCCACTCCCGGCCCTTCACCGCGTGCACCGTGGACAGCACGACCCGGTCGGCCGTCTCGCGCTCGACTGGCGAGCCGGCGTTGCCGGAAAGTTGCTGGCGGAGCCAAGCCTCGAACGCGGAGGGATCCGGCTGCAGGCGGGCCACGGCAACCAGGGCATCGAGGTCATCGGTCTGGGCCGACCCGGTGACCGACCGCTTCGACGCGTCGAGCAGATCCATCGCCTCGTCGAGACCGATGCGATCACGGACAGCCCCCAAGACGTCGGCCGTGGTGCCCCTCCCGGCAACCCCGACGAGCATGCGGAGGTCGGTGAGGTAGGCGACGATCTTGTCGCTGTCGCGGTCTCGCAAGCGGGTCGCCAGGCGCTCCATGCCCTCGAGTGTGCGCTGCTCCGCCATCCACTCGACGACCTTCATCGACAGACCACGGCCAGGCCGGCGGACCGTGTCGGCCACGTCCACCGCTCGAAGGGTCTGTGGTCGGGTGGCCAGGCGAAGCCATGCCAGCGCAGCCCGTACGCCGGTCCGCTCGAGCCAGCGCTCGTCAACGGCAGGTCGAACAGGGATGCCGGCGTGTACCAGCGCAACCTGCACCGGGGCCAGCGAGGCGTTGACCCGCGTGAGGACCGCCAGCTGACCGGGTTTGGCGCCTTCGTGCAGCGCCCCGGTGACCGCTTCGAGCGTGGCTGTGACCGTGTCCTCCGACCGCTGGATGGTCAGCTCGCCGGCCTCTGGACGGCGTTGCGGATCGGGGCGCACGGCTTTGGGCACCCGCCGGCGGTTGTGCCGCAACAGCCGGTCTGCAGCATCGACGACGGCCGGCGGGCAGCGGTAGTTCACTTCGAGCGGATGGTCGCCCGAGCCGGGGAACAGCCCCGCATAGCCGATGAGCCACTCCGGTGTGGCCCCCGTGTAGCCATAGATGGTCTGGTCGTCGTCGCCCACACCGAACACCGCCAGATCGGGGCTGGCCAGCAGCCGCACCAGCAACAGGTGAGCGGGCGTCAGGTCTTGGAACTCGTCGACCAGCATCAAGCGGCAGGCCCGCTGGGCAGCTCGGCGGGTCTCGGGCTCGCTCAGCAGCACCTGAATGGCCGACACGATCTGCTCGTCGAAGTCGAGCTGATGGGTGCGAGCCAGCGTCTCCCGATAGCGAAGCACCACGTCGGCCAGCCCGTCGACATCGCCGGACAGCTCGTCTTCGACCTCTGCCGGGTCACGCAGTCCGAGTCGGACGGCCGACAGGGCGTCGATCCAAGCAGCCATCGGGTCGGTGTTGGCTCGGCGCTTGCTGCGGGGCAGATCGACGATCCCGTCGAGAATGCGGCGAACCTGTCGTTCGTCGAGGACCTCGTGGCGGCGCTCGGTGCGAGGACGGAAGGGGGGTCGACCGTCGAGGATGGCCAGACCGAGGGCGTTCAGCGTGCGGATCTGCAGTCCGCGAAGGTCGCGGGTTCGCTCGACCATCTCGTCCGCCGCTCGCTTGTTGAAGGCCACCAGACAGGTTGCGCTGCCGGGGACCTTCCAACCCCCGAGCAACAGCCGGGCCCGCTCGGTCAACACCCGCGTCTTGCCCGAACCGGCCGGTGCGATGATGCGCGCCGCCCCGCCCCGATGAGTCACGGCGGCCAGCTGATCGGCGGCCAGCTCTGCGGGCGGCTCGCACGCCTTGCCCATCAACTCGACGATGCCGCGCTCCAGCGCCACCCGGTGCACGACCTCGGCCGCGAGCGGACCGATGGGGCCTCCGTCGCACCACGCCGGCGTGCCCTTGCCGACCAGCACGTCGCCTTCCCCGGCCGCGGCGCTCGGCGCTCCGTGGCCCAGGGCGACCTCCGCCAGTCGCCAGCGCGGCCGGCCAGGATCCCGGCCGTCGACCGAGTTGGCCCACACGAGATGATGGAGCAGGTCCTCATAGATGAGGAGTGCCGGGTCGAGCTGCCAGGGGACCACGTCCCGAGCGGTCGCGTCGGGCGCAGCGGTCGCGTCGGGCGGAGCGGTCGCGTCGAGCTGAGCGGTCGCGTCGGGCGCAGCGGTCGCGTCGAGCGGCTGGTCCGGGTCGAGCACGTCGAGGACGTCGTCGTGCAGCTCGAAGACGACTCGTTTGCGGGCGTGCCAGTAGGGCCAAAGCCGTTGGACGAGGGCTGCGGGCTCGGCCAGCGTCGGGCTGTCGAGCGTCACCCGCAGGGCCGCGCTCCACTGGGCGGGCACCTCGGAGCCCGACTTGATCACCAGGTTCCTGCCCAGCTCGTCCGGTCCAGCCAAGTCGACGAGCGAACGCGCCGGTGCTGACGCGGCCGCGACGGACGGACGGTACCGACTTGTCCCGAAGGTGTCCGGGCTGTCCTGGCGAGGCTGCTGGCCCGGACCACCGTGATCCGGTGGTGCATCGAGGTCGAGTGTCGGCTGCAGGCCGGAGAGGTGACAGGCCCGGACCTCCGCCGCGCTTCCGTGAACGCCACCGCAATTGGCGCACCTGATCCTGGCCACGACCGTTCAGCGTAAGCCGCTCCCGGTTCCTGGGCGCCCTTGGAGAGGCGGTGGAGATCGCTGGGGGTAGGACCGAGTTCGGCGAGAGTTGAGCCCAGCGACGGGAGGTATCGAGGGAGATCTGCACAGCTTCTTGTGCGGGTCGGGGAGACGGACCCCGCGATTTACCTCATTGATGTCACCACGTGCCGCCTGCTCGCCGTGGTCCACGACAGCCGAGTTGTCTGCTGTGATTCCTTCAAGCCGCCGCGACACGCAGCGACGTATTCGAATGAATATCGCTGTCCTGAGGTCGCGTAATCTGTCTATGCATCCTGAAAGAAGGTAGTTTGGCGATGCCGCTCAGTGCCCGCAATGAGGTGAGCCCCGGGCGCACACCCCGAGGAGACACCCGGCCCAGTCGTGGTCTGGTAACTGCTTCAGAGGAGACTCGATGGCGAAGAAGTCAACGTCGGATGCCCTGAGCGCTCAGCACAAGCAGGCACTTGCAGAGGGTCGTTCCGCATCCCGGGCCGTGCGCAGCTATCTCGACGCGCTCGAGACACATAAGCCCAAGAGAGGTCGGAAACGCACTGCCGACTCGATCAGCAATCGGCTGTCTCGGGTCGAGGCCGAGCTGATGGCGGCCGATCCCCTGCAGCGGCTGCACCTGTTGCAGGAACGTATCGATCTGACCGCAGAGTTGGCCGCGATGAGCAACGGTCTCAATCTGGAGAAGATCGAGGCCGATTTCGTGTCGGTCGCCGGCCAGTACGGCGCCCGCAAGAACATCACCTACACCGCCTGGCGCGCTATTGGTGTGCCGGCTGACGTGCTGAAGCGCGCCGGCATCGGCCGTTCGAGCGAGTGACCCGTCGCCGGTCGCGCGCAACGCGCGGCCGGCCAGTCCACCGGCTGCCATCCCTTCGGCCCGGGGCGGGTCGAACCGGCCGCATTGTCGCCTACTGGCATGATGAGCGGCGCCCGCCGTCAGAAGGGACACCATATGAGCGCGCGCCAGCCTGCATCCGCCGGACGCGAGGACGTTCGCAAGATCGCACCGAAGCTCATCGAGTTGAGCGAAACGGTTCTCTATGGCGACGTCTGGGAGCGACCCGGTCTGTCGAAGCGCGACCGGAGCATGATCACCGTCGCTGCTCTCATAGCGCTTGGTCGCCGTGAGCAGCTTCCCGTGCATATCGAGAGAGCGCTCGCCAATGGCGTCACGCTGGAAGAGATGGGTGAGATCATCACGCATCTCGCCTTCTACGCTGGCTGGCCGGCTGCCATGACAGCTGGTCTGATCGCCGCCCCGTATACGGAAGAGGCGGGCTCGTGAAGGTCGGATTCATCGGTCTCGGGACGATGGGCCGCCACATGGCGGCCAATCTGCAAGCCGGCGGTTACGAGCTGGTGGTCCATGACGTGCGGCCCGAAGCTGCCCACGCGCACCTGGCAAACGGGGCGCTGTGGGCGGAAGATCCGGCGGCGGTCGCAGCGGCGTCCGACATCGTGTTCACCTCATTGCCCGGCCCCCCCGAAGTGGAGGAAGTGGCCTTGGGGCAGGATGGCCTCCTTGGTGCCATGCAGCCGGGAGCTGCGTACCTAGACCTTTCGACGAACTCACCGACCTTGATCAGACGGATTCACGACGCCTTCGCCGAGAGGGGCGTCGCGGTTCTGGATGCACCGGTCAGCGGCGGGCCTCGTGGCG
>JAXDQG010000156.1:0-10130 GCA_034667945.1 Acidimicrobiia bacterium
CCTGGTTCTCCGCCGCCGTGGCATCACCCATCTGGTCTTCACCGGCATCACCACGGACGTCTGCGTGCACACCACCATGCGAGAGGCGAACGACCGGGGCTACGAGTGCCTGCTGCTCAGCGACTGCACGGGTGCCACCGACAAGGGCAACTACGAGGCCGCCGTGAAGATGGTGACCATGCAGGGCGGCGTGTTCGGCGCCGTTGCCACATCAACCGCCCTGCTCAGCGCGTTGGGGGCGCGGTGACAACGGCCCCGACCGACGATCGGCCACTGGGGTCCACCGCCGGGCCGGCTTTCGAGGCGGCCAAGGCGGTGGTGCACGGACACCGTCTGCCCTCGGTGCACGCCCGGCCAGCCCTCGCCTTTTCGACCACGTATCTCCGTGGTGGGCCCACGGGCGGGCCATCCGCCGCGGAGCCCGTGTGCGATCCCGAGGCCGGGCCGCTGCACCGGGCGGCGGTCGAGATCGCCAGCGGTCGACTCAGCGCACGTGAAGTGGTGGAAGAGGCGCTCTCGGCGGTGAGTGCACGCAACAACGAGCTGGTGGGCCTGGTCGAAGTTCTCGCCGAGCAGGCGGTGGCCGAAGCGGCTCGCTGCGACGCGGAGCGGAAGCGAGGCTCGATACGAGGCGTGCTGCACGCAGTGCCCTTGACGGTGAAGGACATCATCGACGTCGCCGGGGTGCCGACAAGGGCCGGATCCGACGCCTACTTCGAGATCCCCTCGGGCGATGCCGCGGCAGTAGCCCGACTTCGGTCGGCCGGCGCCATCTTCGTGGGCAAGGCCGCCACCCACGAGTTCGCACTGGGGGTCACCTCACCGCAATCCCACAACCCGCACGACCCGAGCCGGATCCCGGGAGGCTCGTCGGGGGGATCGGCCATCTCGGTGGCGACGGGGATGGCCCTCGGTTCGCTGGGCACGGATACAAGAGCATCCATCCGCGTGCCCGCCGCGCTCTCGGGCGTGGTCGGTCTCAAGCCGACGTTCGGCCGTGTCCCGACGACCGGTGTGGTCAGCCTCTCGTGGTCTATGGACCACGTGGCGCCCATGGCCACCACCGTGGGTGATGCCGCCCTGCTCCTCGACGTGCTGGACCCGACCGGCTCGTGCGGCCGCCCGTTCACCGCAGCGTTGGCCCTGCCGGTGACCGACCTGCGGGTCGGTGTGCCCGAGGCGGCCTTCACCGGCTGCCAGACCGGCGTCACGCGGACGGTGGCGGCCGCGTTGCAGGCGGCCTCCGAGCTCGGCTGCCGGGTCGACAACGTCGTCCGACCCGACGACGCCGACCTCGAGCTGGCCAACGCCGCCGGGCTGGTCGTGTCCCGTTGCGAGGCGGCCACCATCCACCGCTCGTTCAGCCTCGATCGAAGCCGCTACTGGCAGGAGGTCGCCGAGCAGCTGGCGGCAGCCGAGGCCATACCGGCGATCGACTACCTCCAGGCCCAACGGGCGCGGCTGGCGCTGGCGGAGGGACTGGTGGGCCTGTTCCGCCACTGCGACGTCCTGGCCATGCCGACCGTGCCCGTGGTCGCTCCACCCCGGGACGACTTCGCCGCCCATCTCATGACGTTGTCCCGCAACGCCATCCCTTGGAGCTTCGTCGGCTTTCCCGCCATCTCGCTGCCCTGCGGACGGGTCGACGGTCTCCCGGTCGGTCTGCAATTGGTGGCCGCGCCCTATCGAGAGGACCTGCTGATCAGCCTCGGCCGGGCACTGGAGGTAGCGCTCGCCGGGTCGTAGCGCCGGCTCGTAGCGCCCGTTAGTAGCGCCGGGTCGTGCGTTGCCGGGAGGCCGGCCCTCTCCGCGCGGTGCATCACTGCAGCGCGGCGGGCAGGCTGGCAGCCGTGCCCGAAGCCCCGAGGCGACCCGCCCGAGCCCCGCGGCGGACCGCCCGACCCAGCAGACGACGGGTGCTGGGGACCACGGCGCTGGGTTTCGTACTCGTCCTGGGGACACTGGCGTTCTTGACCGCTCGGTGGTTCGTCTGGCCGCAGTCGGTGACCTCACGGCCCGGACCCGCCGACGCCGTGGTCATGCTCGGGGGCGCCGGCCCGCGCTACGCCGAGGCGGTGCGCTTGGCCGGGGCCGGTCACGCCCCCTGGCTGGTGCTGTCCGACCCCCGCGACCCCAGCCAGGTGTGGACGGCGTATGGGGCGTTCTGCCAGCAGGAGCACCCCTACCGGACGGTCTGCTTCGACCCCGAGCCCAAGACCACGCGTGGCGAGGCCCGCTTCGTCGCCGATCTCGCCCAGCGGCAGGGCTGGTCACGGCTGCTGCTCGTGACAACGACCGAGCAGGCCAGCCGGGCGAAGCGGCTGGTCGGGCGATGTTGGGACGGGCAGGTCCAGGTGGTGGGCGTCTCGAGCGGCCGATCTCGCCCGCTGCGCGTCCTCTACGAATGGGGGGCCACCGTGCGGGCGGCACTGTTCCGACCCGGGTGCTGATCTGGCGCCAGCATCGCGCCGTCGACCGGACCCGCAGTAGCCTCACCCGGCGGCAACCTGGCAGTTCCAACCTGGGACCGACAGACGGTTGCCAGGCAACTCGACGCAACTCGACCCATGACGTGGTGATGCCCATGGCAACCTCGCCGATCTCCGCATTCGCCCGGCTGGCCTCCAACGGTGTGGGCGCGCTCGATGCGATTCGACGCTCGGGCCTGCTCGATCCGGCCGCGGCCATGGCTACCTCGGCCGCCTTCGGCCGATGGGGGCCGTCGTCGGCAACGGGCTTCACGGCAACGGCCTGTCGCCACCCGAGGCGAGCAGCAGTCGTCGATGATCAGGGCACGATCACCTTCGCCCAGCTCGAGCGTCGAACCGATGCGCAAGGAGTAGCACTCGCCGACCTGCTGCCCTCCGGCGGGGGCACGGTGGGCCTGCTGGCCCGCAACCATCGCGGCTTCGTCGAGGCGCATCTGGCCGCCACCAAGGCCAAGGCCCGAACCGTCCTCCTCAACACGGGCTTTGCCGGGCCGCAGCTGGCCGACGTGCTGGCGCGGGAGGGTGTCGACCTGGTCCTTCACGACGCCGAGTTCTCGCCACTCCTGGCCGAAGCAGCACCTGACCGGCCGGGCATCGTGCTGGACGCCCCACAGGATGGGCTCGAACCGACCTGGCTGGACGCCATGGCAGCCCGGCACGCGGGCCGGCGGCCCCGTTCTCACCGGGCCTTCGTGGAGAGCGTGCTGCTGACCTCGGGGACGACCGGTGTGCCCAAGGGCGCCCGTCGAGCCCGCCCGCCGCGCGACCCCCGGGCGGGGGCCGGCCTGCTGAGCGCCGTGCCATATTCGGCCGGCGACACCGCGATCGTGCCAGCCCCGTTGTTCCATGCCTGGGGGTTCGCTCACTACGTGTTGTGCGGGGCGCTCGGCATGACGCTCGTCCTGCAACGCCACTTCGATCCAGAGGCCACTCTCGAGCTGGTGGACCGGCATCGGGCGCAGGTCCTGGCCGTGGTGCCGGTGATGCTGCAGCGCATCCTCGCGCTCGGTCCGGACGTGATCGGTCGTCACGACCACCGTCGGCTCCGGGTCGTGGCCTCGTCGGGCTCGGCACTCCCCGGGCGCGCCGCCACGGAGTGGATGAACCTCTTTGGCGACAACCTCTACAACCTCTATGGCTCGACCGAGGTCGGCCAGGCGACCGTGGCTGGTCCCGCCGATCTCCGGGCCGCGCCGGGTACCGCCGGGCGACCGGTCATGGGCACGACCGTGCGCATCCTGGGCGAGGACGACCGCCCCGTGCCGGACGGGCAGGTAGGACGAATCTTCGTGGGCAGCGGCAGCCACTTCGAGGGCTACACCGGTGGCGGCACCAAGGCGCGGGTGGGCAATCTGATGAGCACCGGCGACATGGGCTACATCGACGCCCGCGGACGCCTGTACGTCGGTGGCCGGGATGACGACATGATCGTCTCGGGCGGCGAAAATGTCTTCCCCCGCGAGGTGGAGGACCTGCTGATCTCACACCCGGGCATCCTCGACGCCGCGGTCATCGGCGTACCGGACGAGGAGTTCGGGCAGCGGCTCTCGGCCTGGGTGGTGAAGGCACCCGAATCCCCGCTCGATGGGTCGACGGTGCGGGATCTGGTCCGCACCCGCCTCGCCCGGCACAAGGTGCCGCGTGATGTGTTCTTCGTCGACGAGCTTCCGCGCAATGCGAGCGGCAAGCTGCTGCGCCGCGTCCTGCTGACCGGGGTCGTGCCGGAGCAGTCCGGCCGCTGACGGCCGCTGAAGGCGGTCTGCCGGCGGCAGCGATCAGCGCTCGGCATTGGCTGTTCAGATCAGCTTCACAAAAACGTTACAGCCGGGTGACATCCGGCGTCCTACACTTTGCGGATCGCGCGTTACGTCGGCGGCGCTGTCCCTGGTACCTGGCAGTTTTTGGGTGACCGGGCGATCGGGCGCTCCCGTCCCCGAGGGAGTTACCTTGAGCCTTGATCCGTCCGCCCACGCCGCTGCGGGATCGTCGCCCCCCCGCGGCGAGCCCAGCCCCGGCGGAGCAGAGCGGCGATACGGCCGTCTGTACCCGGTGGCGAAGGCGATCCTCCGGCCCTCCACCCGCCTGTTGTGGCGCATCAAGGTGGACGGCCTCGAGAACATTCCGACCTCCGGCCCCGCCATCATCTCCGCCAACCACATCTCCTTCCTCGACTCGGTCTTCCTGATCGCCGTGCTGCCCCGCCGCATCACGTTTGTCGGCAAGGCCGAATACCTCGACAGCTGGAAGACCCGTTACGTCTTCCCCAATGTCGGCATGATCCCCATCGACCGCTCCGGCGGCAGCGCCAGCCAGAGTGCGCTCGAAGCCGCCGCTGAGGTGCTGCGACGGGACGAGCTGTTCGGCATCTACCCCGAGGGCACCCGTTCACGCACGGGCTTGCTCTACAAGGGCCGAACAGGCGTTGCCCGTTTGGCCCTCGACACCGGCGCGCCGATCATCCCCGCAGGGATCGTGGGCACCGATCGCATCCAGCCTCCCGATGCCCGCCTGCCGAAGCTGTTCCAGCGCTGCTCGCTGACCTTCGGCAAGCCCATCGACCCGGTTCGCTACCTGGACCGCCGTCACGATCCCCGCGCAGCCCGACTGCTCACCGACGAGGTCATGTTCGAGCTGCGCGAGCTGACCGGCCAGCAGTACGTCGACGAATACGCCGGCAAACCCGCCGGTAATGATGGCCGGTCAGGTGGATCTGATGCGGGCGCAGGAGCTGCTGGAGGCCACGCAGCCCAGCCCGAGGCCGAGCTGACCAGGGCACGCTGAGACACTGGGCGCAACGTCCGCCAAGCCCCGCGAACCCAGCCGCAGTCGCGCGCTCCGCGATGCCTCGGCTCATCACGCCCGTAGGCTGAGGCACGCCCCTGACGGGGTCGGGCGTGCCTTGCACGCCGTCTTGTGGGTACTTGGTACTGATTCGACGACGACAGCGGAGCGGTGGAGGTCGAGCCATGGCGGGTCTGATGAACCGGGCGACCGAGCGCGGGGAGTCGACCGCCATCGCCCTCACCTGTGCTGCGGGCGGCCTCGCGTCCCTCATCGCGGGCCTGATCGCTGGTGGCAGTGCGGTCGCCATCGTTGTCGGCGTCCTGATCGGCTTGGTGATCGGGGCCTTGGCCGGCGTCGGCCTGATGGTGCTGGCCCCGCGAATCACCTGGACAGCACCGTCCTGGGCGGGATCCTGGCCCGGGGCAGCCCAGGGCTCCGCAGCACGGCCGACCGATCTGGCCGACGACGACACCGAGGCGCTGCCCGCTGCTGAGAACGACGAGCCGATTCCCGTCACCCCACCCCCGCAGGTGCTCCTCGGGACCATCGGGCACCGCTTCCGGGCCCTGGCCAACCGCCAGTTGGCAGCCCTGCAGGACGCCAAACGGCAGACCAATCCCGAGATGCACCTGGCCACCGTCACCCGCCTGGCTGCCCGCATCCGCCGGTCGGCAACGTCGCTCCAGGTCCTTGCCGACCATCCCGAAAGCCACGAGACGGCCAGCGCCTGCACGATCGAAGAGATCCTGCGCGACGCGCTGGTCGACATCGAGCAGCGGGCCCGGGTCGACCACAGCTCGCTCCATCCGGCGTCGATCGACGGTGAGGCTGTGCCCGACCTCGTCCACCTCTTGGCCGAATTGATCGACAACGCCGTCACCGCGTCGCATGCCCAGGGCAGCCCGGTGGTGGTCCTGGGGCGCTCCTCGGCCGACGGCTACGTGCTGTCGGTGATGGACGAGGGTCTCGGAATGGCCGAGGCCCGGCGAGCCCGGGCCAACGACCGCCTGCAGCACCCGACCGACGATTGGCAGCAGGATGCGGCCTTCGGCTTGGCCGCCGCCGGCCGGCTGGCCGCTCGGCACGGCATTGCCGTGACGCTGCTCGAGGCCCCAACCGACGGCGTTATCGCCAAGGTGAGGCTGCCCGCCCGACTGGTCAGCGGCGGGACCTTGCGCCGCGCCGCACCCGGCGTTCGCCCAGGCGCCCCCTTGCAGGACAGCGGGACCGCAAGCCGCTCGGCCGCCGCCCCCGGGGCGACCCCGTCCCCCGCCCGATCAGCCGCGCAGGCGCCGGCAGAGCCGGTCACCGCCACCGACCGGGCTCCTTCCCCGGGGAGTACGCCCACGCCGGTCGGCGAGCGCATGCCCGCGGGTTCCAGCGCGACCGCCGCCGACCACACCAGCAGCGACCGAAGCGCCGCCACCCTGGCCCCCGGGGATGAGCCCGCCCCGGCGCCGGGTGATCCGACCGCGCCGCTGAGCCTCAGCACCGACGATGATCCTGACGAGACCTCTGCCGATCTCGACCGAAGCCTGCAGCGAGCGCGGCCCAACCCTCGTGAAGTGACCGCGGTACGCCGAGATCCAGCTCCGCCCGTCGCCACCAAAGGGCCCGAGGGCACCGGCGAGCGGTCCAGCGGTGGGGTGGCGCCCCGCCCGGCCCGCAACGATGGCCGACGGAGGGGCGACCTCAAACGGTGACCCCACTCGGACAGCGGCGCGTCCAGCGGTTTCGACGCGGAGCGGGCACGGTCCGTCGTCTGGCCGGCAGTCTGGTCCTGGCGGCGCTCGTCGCGGCCGGCTGCACCGACCGATCCAGCTCGTCCGACGCGGCGACCTCGTCGTCCAGCGCCGCGCCCTCGACAGCCGCCACCGGCTCGTCATCCTCCGCTCCTGCCGCGACTGCAGCAGGCACCCACCCGGCCCGGTTCGAGAAGGGCGACTGCCGCTTCGAGGTCCCCTCCGGGTACGACGTCAGCTGCGGATACCTGGTCACGCTTCAGGACCGGGCCCGGCCCGACGGTCCGGAGGTGCGCCTTCACGTCGGCACGTTCCACAAGCGTGGCGCCACGGTGGCCGAGGACCCGATCGTCTATCTCGAGGGTGGCCCCGGCGGTAATGCGCTGATGGGCGCGGTCCACGACTTCGACGGTCGCTTCGGGGGCTACGCGGCCAGCCGTGACATCGTGGTCTTCGACCAGCGAGGCACCGGCTTCAGCGAACCACGTCTCGACTGCCAGGAGCTGATCGACGTCATCGTCGGTCAGTTCGATTCGACGGCCCCGCCCGCGCAGCAGTTGGCCGAGCAGCAGGCCACTCTCGCACCCTGCCGCCAGGCACTTACCGCCAAGGGCGTCGACCTGAGCCACTACAACTCGGTGGACAGCGCCGCTGACCTGGCCGAACTTCGTCAGGTACTCGGCTACGCCAGCTGGAACGTCCTGGGCGTCTCCTATGGCACGCGGCTGGCCCAGACGCTGTTGCGCGCCCACCCGGAAGGCATTCGGAGCGTGGTGCTCGACTCGACGTTCCCCAATGCGGTTGAGCCCCTCTCGGCCTTGCCGGAGATGACTGCGGCCGCCTACCAGCGGTTCTTCGATGCCTGCCACAACGACACGGCCTGCAACGCGCAGTACCCCGACCTCGCCTCCCGCTTCCGGGCGCTGGTCGACGCCATGAACCGCCAGCCGGTGACCGTGACAGCCACCGACTTCATCACCGAAAAGACGTATACGGGGCGGGTTGCCGGGACGACGCTGAGCAACCTGCTCTTCGAGGCGCTCTACTCCCCCGTGCTCTTCACTGCGTTCCCGCAGCTGATCGCCGATCTCGAGCAGCGACGGACCGAGAGCCTCACCGTCTTCGTCAGCAACTCGATCTCCCAGCTGAACTTCATCACGCTCGGCGTCCACCTGGCGGTGGAGTGCAACGAGGAGGTGCCCTTCGCCGATCCGGACGCGGTCCATCGGGCGGCGCAGGCCCATGCCGAGATCGCTGACGTCATCGCCGGGCAGCTGATCGAGAGTGACGCCGGGTTCGAGACCTGCCGACTGTGGGGGGCGGGACGTGCGGGCCCCGAGGAGAACCAGCCGGTCCGAAGCGACGTGCCCACACTGATCATGTCCGGCGGGTTCGACCCCATCACACCGGGCGAGTGGGGCCGCCAGGTGGGCCAGACCCTGAGCCGCTCGACCTTCGTCCAGTTCCCGTCGCTCGGCCACGGTGTCTCCTTCGAGGTCGGCTGCCCGCAGCAGGTGATGTTGGCCTTCGTGGATCGGCCGACCAGCCCACCCGATGCCGCCTGTGCCAGCCAGCTTCCACCGCCAGAGTTCACCCCGCCGGCAGCGGGCTCGAGGCCGATCGTCCTCGATGACTTCACGGAAGACGTCAGCGGAGTGACGATCACGGGAAAGCGGCCATCGGGGTGGTCCAGCCAGGGCTCCGGCACCGTGGCGACGCAGCGGAACCTGCTCAACCAGGCCGCGTTGCTCCAGCAAGCAGCCCCTGGCTCGAGCCCGTCCAGCCTGCTCAATCGCCTGGGCTCCCAGCTGCGGCTGCGGGACGGCTTCTCCTCGACGGAGACCGTCGACGCCGGTGGCGTGAGCTGGCAGCTGTACCACGGCACCACGACGGACAGCGGCGTGGTCGACCTCGCTCTCGCACAGCGCAGCGGCACCACGCTGGTGGCCCTCCTGGTCAGTTCGCCAAGCGATCGCCATTGGCTCTACAACGACGTGCTGCTGCCGGTGCTGGGCGCGCTGCGCCGGGCTTAGAAGCGGGTCGGCCGAAAGCGTGTCCACGACTCTGGTCTCGGTCCGACCCCCGCACGGAGCTAGAACGGGGTCGTGGTGACCTCGATTCCGCGAGCGCTGAAGTTCCGGCGCAGCGACCCCGCTGAGCTCATCGACTCGTTCGCCAGCTTGCAGCGGGCGGGCGAGGGCTGGATCAACCTGGCTCCAGACCTGGGTGACGACCAACCGCCCAGCCGCGCCGGCGGTTGGTTCTCGGCCCGAGGCCCCGAGGCGCCCCACGCCACGCTCATGCCGGGACGGGTGAAGCGAAACGGACGCGTCGAGCCGGCGCAGTTGGGCATCGAGCACGCCTCGGGGACCAAGGCGGCGCGACGGCTACGAGAGGCAGGCATGGAGCTACCGGCCGGCGCCCTCGTCCGCCAGGACCATCCCAAGCGCGGCCTGGTGTTGCAGGTGCCCGCGGATGCGCCAGCGGAGGGGCTGGTGATCTGGCTGCTCGATGCGTCGGTCCGCCTCAGCCGTGTCCCGATCGGCGACGGCTGGCGGGCCGAGATCTGGGAGCCGGACCGCTGAGCTGCCGATTTGGCCAGCTGGCTCAGAGCCTACACAGCGCTCATACGCCCTCCGGCGCGGGCGTCGCGGATGGGGGCCGGCGCTTCGCCGGTCAGGAGCTTCCGTAATCAGGGGCTTCCCTGATCAGCGGCTTTCCTGATCAGCGGCCCTTCCACTTCGGGGGACGCTTCTCGGAGAAGGCTCGCGGCCCCTCGACGTAGTCCTCCGAGCGGGCCATGGCGGCCACTGCGTCGTATTTGGCGGCCTGCGCGGCCTTCACGCCCGCCTGCTCCAACCCCTGGTAGACGGCCTGCTTCGAGGCCCGTACCGACATCGGCGAGCACTCGAGGATCATCTCCGCCCAGCGCTTGGCGCCTTCGACCGCCTTGCCCTCCGGCACGACGTCGTTGACGAAGCCGAGCGTCCTGCCCTCGTGCGGATCGACCCGGCGGCCGGTGAGGATCATGCCCAGCGCCTGCTTGGTGCCGATCGAACGGGGCAGACGGTGGACGCCTCCGGCCAGCGCCGCCAGCCCGACCCGTGGCTCGGGC
>JAXDQG010000157.1:0-9429 GCA_034667945.1 Acidimicrobiia bacterium
GGTTTCGCGCGGGGGAGCGGGAAGGCCTCATGAAACAGCTGCTCGAGAACGCTCGGCCAGCGGCGCAAAAAGACTCTGGTTCTTTGAACCAAGGAGTTGGCGACCGGTGCCGAGAAAGGATTCTCGGACGATGTCCACGACGTGATCCCCGTCCATGAAGTCGATCCCGGTGTAGGCGAGGACTTCAGGACCTGGGGCGAACACCACCACCGAGGAACCCCCGGCACGGAGCTTCGCGACTTCCCTCTCCAACTTCTCGGCGGCAAAGCGGCGAATTGCTGCTCCGACTCCCGAGCCGGTGATTCGTTCTGCGGACATCGGGGACAGCACGATGACGAGGTCGAGCTGTTCGTCCCGAAGAATGTCGGCATTCGTTGGGGAGTGAACGCCGCCGTCGACGTAGAGCTCCTGTCCGATACGGACCGGTGCGATGTAACCGGGGATCGCGCATGAAGCAGCGACGGCATCGGAGAGAGACGCGGCGAGTTGGTCTCGGCCGAAGATGACGCGGCGAAGGCTCCGGCGGTTCACCGCGGGTAGCCACAGCTGCTGTTCGGGCCAGACGCCACCGCTGGCGGCGTTGAAGTAGTCGAGGTGAGGGACGATGGGCACGGTTCCGTCGGGCAGCAACGCGGTGAGGGCCCGCAGTGGACTGATCGTCCACGGGCGAGTGAGCCACCGTGACCACAGGGCCGGCCCGATGGGACGTGGCCAACGGGCCAGACTCGCCAGTGAGGGAGGCGGTAGCTCCGGCGACGAGATGATCCGCTCGGTCACCAGCGGATGGGTTGCCGCGCCAATGGCGTCGACGGTATGGGCGGCGAGATCGCTGGCCGCCACGCCGAGCCGTAGCAGTGAACCCACCACCGAGCCGGCTGAGGTGCCGACGATCACATCGGCATTCCGGGGGTCCCACCCCAGGTCCGTCTCCAAGGCGGTCAGGGCGCCCGCGTGGTACGCCGCCCCGACCACCCCGCCGCCTCCGAGTACCAGTCCTGTGCGCATCGCTCCAGCCGGTGCCCGCCCGGTGGAATCACCAAACCTGGTTGCTTGAAATTTTTAGCGTCCATGGCAGCTTCCGGCCATCCAAGATCATGCGACTGGGTGATGTGAGAGCGTCTGGCGTGCCGCTAACGTCTACTAACTCCATTCGGACTGCGCGGCTAGAGGCCACTGGCCCGACAGACCGGGTTCACCTGGAGGAGTTCCGTGGATCGGCTTCTCTCGATCAAGATCGTCGAGTATCCGGATCCATTCGTTGTGCAGCTGTCCGGCGAGATTGACCTGGTGAACGATCAGGAAGTCATCGACTTGGGCGACCATCCGCACAATGCGCACGGCGTCGTCGAGGTGGACATCTCCGGTGTGACCTTCATGGGCAGCGCGGCCATTCAGGCTCTGCTCATCGTCGCTGCGACCGCGGAGAACTTCCGGGTTCGTCATCCGCGGACGATCGCCTCTCAGTTGCTTCGAATCGCAGGACTGGATGCGTGGATGCAAGACCCTTAGCGACGTTGAGGGCCTTCTCCCACACACTGATAAAGGCCGCCACCCGGCACGAGATCTCGATGAAACCGGTGCGTCAGGGAGCGGTCAGAAGCGTCCGCACGAGCCTGTTGCACCAGCAATGGCCACTATCCAAGCCGCGCCACGCGGTATCAGTCAATGGTGAGCACGGCTTTGCCGGCGACGCGGCGGTCGAGCAGGGCGCGGCAGACAGACGACGCTTCTGACCAAGGCGCGGTGACGTCTATCGACGGGTCGAGCTTGCCGTCCGCCATCAGGCCGGCGAGGTAGCCGAGGTCCTCGGTGCCACTACGCGTCTTTTCCAACTTGGGGAAGATCAGGTAGGCGAACAGCTTGGCGGCGTGGTGGAAGAAGAAATCCGCCGCCTGGAAGGTGGTGGCCTCTCCGGAGGAGTTGCCGAACAGCGCCACTGTGCCGCCGGGCGCCACGAGCCGTAGCGACGCCGCCAGCGACCGGCCGCCCACGGACTCGAGGATCACGTCGAAGGAACCATCGGCGGGCATATCGGTCACCACTTCCGCGGCGCCCAACTCGGCCAATCCGGCTCCGCGGGCGGTGGAGCCGACCACCGCGGTCACTCGTGCTCCTTCCATGGCTGCGAGCTGCACGGCGAAACGACCCACTCCACCGGCTGCGCCCGTGATCAGCGCCGTGTCATAGGACGCCTCGTGCGCCTGCAGACAGTGCAGCGCGGTCAGAGCGGCGATCGGCAGCGTGGACGCCGCCTCGTGAGTCAGCCCGGCCGGGATCGGGGCGAGCTTGTGCGTCGGGATCGGCGTGCGCTCCGCCCAGCCCACGTTTTCGGCCAGGCCAACCACGCGGGTGCCCGGGGCGGGGCCCGAGCCGTCCGCCGCCGCTGCCACGACCACCCCGGAGACGTCCCACCCGGTCGGCTTGCCGGGGCGCCCCGTACGGGCCCGGTTCACCTCGCCCCGGTTGAGCGACAGCGCGGAGACGGCCACGACCGCCTCATGCGGCTTCGGCTCGGGCTCAGCGATGTCGGCGATGCGGACGATGTCGTCGGGACCAGCAGTTATCAGCGCGCGCACGCCTACAACCTATGCCGTGATCTTCTGCTGGGTTTGACGCATCATCCTCGAGAAGCCGGCTGCCTCCCCGGCGTCACGGACTGATCCTCCGCCACGTCACTGCACGTTGGCGCCCACAGTCGAGTTGGCGTTTGCCGTGAAGGTGCAGGTCTTGGTCTTTGAGCCGCCGCTCGAGCATGCTCCGGACCAGATCACGTCGCGGCCGCTCGACACCCGCAACGTGATCGACGTGCCAGAGGCGAACGACGCCGAGCCGGTGCTGCCCACCCGGACGCTGATGCCCGCCGGGGTCGAGACCACGGTCTCACCGCTACGACCCGTGGCCGATACGGTCACCGTCACATTCTGTGGCGGCGGCGGTGGTGGTGGCGGAGGCGCGGCAGCAGTGACGGTGACTGCGGCCGTGCGGGAGACGCCGTTGTAGGTGGCGGTGATCGTGACCGGCGTTGTGGAACTGACGCTGGCGGTGGTGACCGTGAAGCCCCAAGCGGTCGAGCCTGCTCCGACGGTCACGTCAGCGGGCACGCTGGCGACCGCTGGGTTGCTGCTCGCCAGCGAAACGGTGGCCCCAGCGGCCGGCGCTCCGCCAGACAGCGTCACGAACCCAGACGTGTTCGAGCCTCCGGCCACGCTGGACGGGCTGATCGTGACGCTCTGCAAGCTGACTTCCGCCGCCGTGGGCGTCACTGTCAGCGGCGCAGAGCGTGTCGCTCCGTTGTACGTGGCGGTGATGGTCACGGTCGTGCTGGCGGCAACCGCCGATGTCGTGATCGCGAACGTGCCGGTGAAGCCGTTGGGCGCAACCGTGGTGGTAGCCGGCACACTGGCGACTGTCGAGTTGCTGCTGGAGAGGGAGATCACTGCGCCGTCGGTTGCTGCGACGTCCATGACGACCGTCCCCGCGGACGTATTCCCACCGACAACTGTCGAGGGATTGAGGTCGATCGTGGACAACTGTGCCGGCGGCGGGGCGGGTTGCGGAGTGAAGCTGCGCACGGCGGACCATGGGCTCGCGACACCGGCCGAATTGACGGCTCGGACCCGCCAGAAATGGGTGGTCGTCGCCAATCCGGTGGCCGCGAAGAACGACGACGTCACGCTCTGATCGCGCACGAGCGGCGCAGAGAAAGCGCTCGAATCGTCGATCTGGATCGAGTACGACACCGTGCTGGCGGTGTCACTCCAGTCGAAGGAGATCGGCTGTGGTTGCGACGAGGCGTTGGATGGGGCGAGCAGGGTCGGCGCGGCCGGTACGGCGGGCGGGGCCGGTGGCGTCGATGAGCTCGCGTTGATGTCGAGCTTCACCACGAAGGCGTCGCCCCAGAAGATGGTCAGGTCGCCGTTCCACACCGTGTCGAACGCTCCGGTCGTCGCCGGGAAGTCCTGTGAGTACGTGAGGCCGGTGACGTACACGTTCCCGCTCGGGTCGCGAGCGATGTCGTAGCCGCCTGCGCCCTCCGATTGCGACCCTCCCAGGAAGGTCGCGAACAGCAGTGCCGAGCCGTTGGCGTTCATCTCGGCGATGGTGGCGTCGGTGGCGCCCCCGTTGTATGTCGTATCGGGCGCGCCCGGCGTCACCGGGTAGTCGGACGATCCGGTGTTTCCCGTGAGCCATGCGTTGCCCGCAGTGTCGAGGACCACGCTGCTGAAGGAGTCCCCAGCGGACCCGCCGACGAAGGTCGAATACACCAACGCCGAGCCCGCCGCGTTGAACTTCGTGACGAAGGCTTCGCTGCTGCTGAGCACGGTGTCGTATGCACCAGGTGTCGTCGGGAAATCCGCAGACGGCGTGGTGCCGGCTACGAACGCGCTACCCGCGCTGTCGACTGTGAGGCCGCCACCTGTGTCGAACTCGGTGCCGCCGAGGTACGTCGAGTAGACGAGAGCGGATCCCGCCGAATTGAGTTTGGTCAGGGTCACGTCGAAGCCGCCGCTGAAAGTGGTATCGAAGGCCCCCGCTGTCGTCGGGAAATCGGACGATCTCGAGAAGCCCATCGCGTAGGCGTTGCCGCCGCTGTCCACAGAGATGCGCTGGCCGTCGTCGGAGAGGGTGCCGCCCAGGAAGGTGGAGTAGGTGAGCGCCGAGCCGGCCGGGTTGAGCTTGGTCACGAACATGTCGTACTCGCCGGACAGGGTTCGTCTGAACGCGCCCGCCGTTGTCGGAAGGTCTCCCGAAAGGGTTTCTCCGGTTACGAATGCGCTGCCGGATCCGTCGACCGCGATCCCTCGCGGACTGTCGATGTCGGTGCCGCCGAGATAGGTCGAATACGTCAGCCCCGATCCCGCCGCATTCAGCTTGAAGACAAAGCCGTCGGTGTTGTCGGTGGCGCAGCGCGGGCAGTTCGGCGGGATGTTCAGCGTGCGGTCGAACGCCCCAGCCGTCGTCGGGAAGTTCGACGACTTCGTCGTTCCCGTCACGTAGGCGTTGCCGGCGGAGTCGATCGCCAACCCATGGCCGAACTCCATATCGCTGCCGCCGACGAACGTCGAGTAGACGAGTGCCGAGCCGGCAGGATTCAGCTTCGTGACGAAGACGTCGGCGAAGTTCTGCGCGGCGCCGGTACGCCTGAAGGTGCCCGCTGTCGTCGGGTAATCGGGCGACTGGGTCGTGCCCGTCACGAACGCGTTGCCAGCGGAGTTGACGGCAATGCCCTCGCCCGTGTCGGCCGCGTTGCCACCGAGGAACGTCGTGTATTGCACGCCAGGATCGATCACCAGTTCGTGGTCGGGCTGGAACGCCCCGACCCCGAAGGAGAACCGAGCGGTCTGATTCGCCCCGGCACCGACGATGTACCGGCTCGTCACGGGCACACGAACTCCGCTGATGTCCTGGTAGGAGAGCGGTGCGGAGTCCTGCAGGGTGCCGAGTCCTGTCGAGATCTGCAGCCCGCCGTCGCCACTCACGCTGAGGCTCTCAGCCCCGCTGTACGCAAGCTGGATGTCTGACGGCGAGGCGCCGGGCGCGACATGGAACTCGTACTTCAGCACGCCCGACTGTTCACGAAGCCGCAGGTCGATCCCGGGCCACAAGTCGCTGTACACGACGTCCCGATACTGCGGGATATCTGTGCGCCACTGGCTCGGGTCGCTGCCACGCAGGTCGTTGATCACGCCGGGAGCCCGGTCCGTACCCTTGGGCTCGACGTTCGGGTTGCCGCCGAGGAATTTGAGCGCAAGAGCGAGTTCTTCGCGCGTCGGTTGCTCACCGGACCCGGTCGTATTCGCTGCTGGCGGCCGGGCGAAGTCCAGCATGACCTCGGTCGGGGTCATGTAGAAGCTGTAGCGGCCACCGAGCGCGTAGTACTTCACACGGTCGTCGGTCTGCCCCCGATTCTCGATGAACGAGACCGGCAGCTTCGCAAAGGCGCTGGCCGCCTCACGCCGTGTGTCGGACGGACTGTCGACTCTGGCAGCGGTCTGTTCTCCAACCGACGACAGGAGCATCCCGCCGACTGAAATGGCAGACGCTGCGAGCCCCAGCGCGGCCACGGGCGTCAACATCAACTTGACCCAGCGCATCGTTCGCTCCCTCATGCGGACCGTGCCCGACGCGGCCTCACCCCAAGAGGTAGGACCGTAACAGTGATAGCAGCACCTTCGCTGCGCGGTGACGGACAAATTTGCCGCTCCCGGTCGATCCGCGGCGCGCAGGGCGATGGTGGTGTTATGTACGCCAGTTCTGGTGTGATGGACTTCCGCAATGCAGGCGGGAGGGCGGTTGGCCTCGCCGGCCGACGGGGGCTGGTACCCGGCCATCCCGGTCGAAGTCGACCAAACCGTCCCATCCCCCAAGTAGGCCGGCGAAACTTAGGAAAATCGGCTTCGGCCGTTGGGTGGGTAGCTTCGTGGGAAGTGACGTACGTTCGGCTGGCATTGGCGGCGATCCCTTTGCCCTCGACGGTCGAGGAGAGTGTGGGACTCGTCGTCGAGGCAGTCGCCGAAGCGGGCCGCGCCGGGGCGCTCGTGGTGTGCTTCCCCGAGGGAGCGGTGCCAGGCCACCGCCTGCAGGGTGCTCCCGTCGAGGAGGCCACCGCCGCGCAACTTGCTCAGGCTGCCGATGCGATCGCCGAGGCCGCTCGGGCCGCGAAGGTCTTCGCCGTGGTTGGGATCGAGCAGATCGACAGTCGTGGGCGCCTCCTGAGTTGCGCCGTCTTCGACTCCACTGGCGCTCTCGTCGGCCGTCAGCAGAAGGTGCAGGTAGCGCCCGAGGAAGATGCGGTCTACAAGCCCGGGGCGGGGCGCGAGGTGTTTTGTGCCGGCCCGCTGACGTTCGGGATATCCATCTGCCATGAGGGCTTTCGGTACCCAGAGACCGTTCGGTGGGCAGCCCGGCGGGGTGCGCAGGTCGTGTTCCACCCGCACTATGTGTTCTCCGAGCCGGGGGAGCGGCGAAGCACACGTTGGTGTGACCCCGACAGCAGCTACCACGAGCGGGCCGTCAGTTGCCGGGCACTCGAGAACAACGTGTATATGGCGAGCTGCAACTACGCACTACCCAACCAAGGGGCAGCGACCTGCTTCGTGGATCCTGAGGGCGACCTCATCGCACGGCTCCACGATGGTTTCCCCGGTCTGCTGGTCGCAGATCTAGACCTCGATCGCGCCACCAGGTTCCTGGCCCTGCGCTGGCTCTCCGAGTAGCTGGACTGGGAACCCCCCACGGACGAGGCCGAGGCGAAGATGCAGCGACGGGGCAGGGGTCGACGTTCTGCTCGTGGCGGCGTGCGGTTCGACAACGAAGGCAAGCCCGGCGGGCTCGCCGAGCGGGAAGCACTGGACCTCGCCGGCGCGTCCTGCGACCGCCTCAACAGCGAGACGGTTGACGAAATCACCGGCAGTGTCGAACGAGCCACCATCGACTCTGATGTCCGGGTGGGTTTCGCCCGGCTGTTCGGCGCGTAGCCCAGGCGGCGTGCGCCCCGGCTCAGATCACCGGCGGCAAGCCGAGGTGCTCACGCAAGGTGCTGGTGGTGTACTCGGCCCGCAACGCACCTCGGTCCTGAAGCAGTGGCACGACGTGGTCGACGAACTCGTCGAGCCCGGTGGGCGTCAGGTGCGGGGCGAGCACGAAGCCGTCGGAGCCTTCGGTCTCCACGAACTGCTGCAGCGAGTCGGCCACCTCCGTGGGGGTGCCGATGAACGTCTGGCGTCCGGTCGTGTGAATGAGCAGCTCCCGGATCGACCAGCCCTTGGACTCGGCCAGCTCGCGCCACTCGCGCGCCGTCTTCAACGGATCGGGGAACATCGGCGCACGGCCCTTGATGATCGACTCGGCCGACACGTCGGGTTCCGTCTCGGGCAGCGGCCCCTCTGCGTCGTAGCTGGACAAATCCCGGTTCCAGAGTTGCTCGAGGAGCAGGATGGCGGTCTGCGGACTGACCTGCTGGCGGCGGATGTGGTGGGCCTTCTCCACCGCCTCGGCGTTGGTGTCGCCAACAACCACGGAGACGCCGGGGAGGATCTTGAGGTACTCGGGGCGGCGTCCGTACCTGGCGACCCGGGCCTTGACATCCGCGTAGAAGGCCCGGGCGCCGGCGAGTTGCGTGTGGCGGCTGAAGATCGCATCGGCGACACGAGCTGCCAACTCCCGGCCCCCGTCTGAGTCCCCAGCCTGCAAGATGACCGGGTGGCCCTGGGGACTTCGAGGCACGTTGAAGTGTCCCTCGATGTCGAACTGCGTGCCATGGTGTGTGAAGGCGCCCGGGCCCGCAGTCCGCACGAAACGGCCGGTCGACCGATCGGCGATGACCTCGTCGGCGGCCCACGAGTCCCACAACTCCTTGACGGTCCGGACCATCTCCTCGGCCCGCGTGTACCGCTCGTCACGCGGCAGGTACCCGCCGCGTCGGAAGTTCTCGCCGGTGAAGGCGTCCGACGATGTCACGACGTTCCACGCGGCACGCCCACCGGAGAGGTGGTCCAGGCTGGCGAGCTGCCGGGCGAGCTCGTAGGGCTCGCGGAACGTGGCGTTCAGCGTTCCGGCCAGTCCGAGATGCGTGGTCACGGCGGCGAGGGCGTTGAGCACCGTGAGGGTGTCGGGGCGCCCCACCGTGTCGAGGTCGTGGATGTGGCCTCGCTGCTCACGGAGGCGGAGTCCCTCGGCCAAGAAGAAGAAGTCGAGTTTGCCGCGTTCTGCCGTGCGGGCGAGGTACTCGAAGGAGTCAAAGGCGATTTGGCTCTTCGAGCTGGGGTCGGTCCACACGGTCGTGTTGTTGACGCCCGGGAAGTAGGCGGCGAGGATGATCTGCTTGGGCTTGGCGACCATTGCCATTCCTCCTAGACGGACGTGCCGGCGTAGCGGCTGACCGGCCGGTCGAGCCCGAGGCGGTCACGCAGGAGCCCGGGCTCGTACGTGCGCCGGAAGACGCCGCCGTCCTGCAGGGCGGGCACCACGCCGTCGACGATGGCGTCGAGGTCGCGGGTGATGACGGCCGGCCGAAGCCGGAAGCCCGTGAGGCCTTGCTCGGCCCAGGTGACGAGCTCGTCGGCCAGCGCGACGGGGGTGCCCGTGAACACGGCCGCGTCGCTGCGGTACGACCGGCCGTCGAGGGCGTCGAGCTGGTTGAGCCGTCGCTGCGCCTCGGCTTCGCTATCGCCCAGCACGACGACCAGATCGCCGAAGAGCCGGAGGGGCTCGCCCATGCGGCCAACTGTCTGCTCGGCCGTGCGGACGTCTGCCACCCATCGGGCCACGTCGTCCCGATCCGCCGGGGTCACGAGCACGACATCGGCCGAGCGCGCCGCGAACTCGAAGGGGACGGTCGAGTGGGCCAACGCGACCACGAGGGGCTGGCCCTGCGGAGGCCGGGGGACGATCGAGGGGCCCTTCACCGAGAACCAGCTCCCCTGGAAG
>JAXDQG010000158.1:0-13565 GCA_034667945.1 Acidimicrobiia bacterium
TGACCGCTTGCTATGTCCAGAACGCCGCCCATGCGGTGATGCTGGCCGTCGAGCAGATCGACCGGTCGGCCGGGCGTGCGTACAACGTCTCGGACGACTACATCCTGTCGATCGCGCAGGTGGCCGAGATCGTGATGGACGAGGTTGGCCACAAGATGGAGCTGGTCAGCCTGCCCGCTGCTGCGGCGCGTTCGGCGAACCCGGTCATCCAGAACGACACGGCTCACCACCGAGTGGTCGATGCCAGCCTGATCCGGTCCGAGCTCGGTTACCGCGACTTGGTCGACCCGATCGAGGCCCTGCGGAGCACGATCCGCTGGCAGCTCGAGCACCTCCCCGCGGATTCGAGCTGGATCGACGAGCGGGCCGAGGATCCCTACGACTACGAGGCCGAGGATCGGCTGGTGGAGTTGTATCGCCGCTTCCTGGCCGATGCCGCCTCGGTGACCTTCAGCCGCGAGCCGGGCTGGACGTCCGGGTACTACGGCTCGCGCGCCAACCCTGCCGGCGCCCGCCGCAGCTTCCGCGCCTGAGGCGCCGGCCATTTAGAGCTGGGTCGCAGGAACCATCACGTCAGCGGCGAAGCGCTCGAGCTGGTCGACGAGACGCGACGTGCCACCGGCGAGGGCCTCGGCCGACATGGCGGAGAGCACGACGTCGGTGACGCCCGCCTCGGCGTACCGGCCAACGGTGTCGAGCAGCTGAGCAGCGGTTCCGTGCATCGGTCCCCGCGGCGGACGGTCGCGCGGGGCGGGCCAGTGATCGAGATCCAGGCAGGCGTGCACGCGGTAGCCGTCCGCCCGGGCCCGGCCGGCTGCCGCCAAATGGTCGTCGATCACGGGGAGGCGCTTCGCCATGCTCTCCGGTGGCAGCCGCATCGGATGCCAACCCTGCCAACGGGCGGCCCGGCGCAGCGCCGGTGGACGGTTGCCACCGACCACGACCGGTGGATACGGCAAGCGGTAGGGCTTCGGCGAGGAGATGACGTCGGTGAAGTTCCAGAACCGACCGTGGTGGGTTGCGGCGCCGGGACCCCACAGGGCGGCCATGACCTCGAGAAACTCGTCGGTCAGCGCCCCCCGCTCTTCGTAGGGCACGCCCAGCGCTGCGTTCTCCTCCGGCAAGCTCCCGACCCCCACCCCGACCACGAGCCGTCCTTTGCTGAGATGGTCGATCGTGGCGAGCTGCTTGGCCAACGTGGCGGGATGGAGATACGGCAACACCAGGACACTGGTGCCCAGCTCCACTCGTTGGGTCTTGGCTGCGGCCCAGGTCAGGATCGTCAAGGCGTCGTGATAGGGGCGCTCACCCAGCCGCTCGCGGACGTAGCCGATGTTGAGGACGTGGTGGGCGACCCACACCGAGTCGAAGCCCAGGCGCTCGCAATCGACCGCCACCTCCGCCACCTCGTTGGGATCGGCGACGCCCATGTTGTTCGGCAAAGTGAACCCGAATCGCATCGGCGCATCTTCGTCGATGCCGCCGACCGGCGCCGGCGGGGCGCGGTTGCCGCCACTCAGCGCCGTTTGGATCGGGCGTTCGTCGGGGCGTCGCCGGTCAGCCGAGCGGGGGCGCAAGCCGACCAGCCGTCCGTAAGCGCTTCGCGCACGACCCGCCCGGTGGCGGTCTTCAGCTGAATGAGGACAGCCGGATAGCCGTCGAAGTGCGGGATGGTGAAGAAGCCTTTCCGCCCCTCGGCCAGCACGGCCTCTTTCTCGCCGAGATCCGACATCCTCACGGCGAGGATCGGCCCCTCTGGTGGAGACTCGTCGCCGAACCGTCGAACATCTGCCTTGCTGAACGGCCGCTCCCAGGCGAACGCCCTTCCGGCGACCGCCCACGTGCGGGTTCCGTGCCGCTCGCCCTCGGCGACCTCGGGCAGCTCGAGGGCGATGGCGGCAACCTCGTCGAGCGTGACCACTTCTCATCCCTCCTGAGCAGGTGCCTCGTGGACCAGCCTGTCATTCAGATGGGCCGTTGTCCGTCGATTTGCTCGAAAGCATCGCCCTCTACCCGCCACCCGCCCCTCGAGCGCCCAACATCTTCTGCTCCTGTCAGTGCGCCCTGCCGCACCAAACGTCCACCACATCGACGGTTTCTGTCATGACCATCGAGTGGTCGTGGGGGATGCCGTACGACGCCAGGACCTCGCCAACAGCTGGTTCGACGTACGCATCACGGAACGCCTCCCACTGCTCTGCGCTCTCCCAGACATCGAAGTAGCGCAGCCCCCCCTCCCGCTTTGTCACGATGTGCGCCACCAGCCCCGGAGCCTCCGGTGGCAACAGCGCCCGCACCTTGCGATACATCTCTTCGTTGGCCGGCACGTCCTGGATGAATGCATATGCCATCTTCGGCCTCTTTCCACTTTAGATACAATGGCTTGTATCTGATACAGGAGCATGTACTCAATGCCTGGATCTGTCAAGGGCAGACGCACCTACGACTCGAGCGGACGCCAGGAACAGGCCCGCCGTACCCGCGCCGCGGTGCTCGAGGCCGCCCGCGCCGCCTTTGTTGAGAATGGCTACGCAGCGACGACGGTCAGTGCCATCGCCGAGGCGGCCCAGATCTCGGTCGAGACCGTCTACAAGGCGTTCGGCAACAAGGCCGGCCTGCTCAAGGCGATGTTCGACGTCGCCATCGTCGGCGACGACGAGCCCATCCCCCTGCAGCAGCGGGAAATGGTCGCGCGCATCGAAGCCGAGCCCGACGGCCGTAAGAAGCTGGCCATCTACGGGAGCGCGTATGCGATACGTGCGGCGCGTGCGGTTCCGGTCCAACTACTGGTGCGCGATGCCGCCGCCTCGGACAAGGCAGCAGGCAACGTGCTCGAACAACTGAAGGCCGAGCGTCTGGCCGGCATGACGGCATTCAGCAACCACCTTCAGGCTGCAGGGGTGCTGCGAGAGGCTCTGACCGCCGCCGATGCGCTGGATGTGTTGTGGCTGTTCACCTCGCCCGAGGTGTACGAGAAATTGGTCATCGAGCGGGGATGGACACCCGAGCGTCTCGGCGCCTGGATGGCGGACCAGTTGGCCTCGGCGCTCCTCTGACCCGGTGGGCTCAGCCGCCCGTCAACTGGTGTTCAGTCGTGCATCTGCCCGGCGAGATACAGGGCCTCTCCCAGCCGGTTGATGGCATCGAGCTGCGTCTCGAGCCAGTCGGCGCTCTCTTCCTCGCCTTCGAGGATGTGCTCCAGCAGCTCGCGGCTTCCGTTGTCGCTGTGCGTCAGGCACTGCGCGATGCCTCGATTGAGACGCTGGATGGCGTCTCGCTCCAGCTCGAGCGCCAGCTGGAGCTTCTCGACCGGTTGCTCACCCACCCGGACGGTCCCCAGCCGCTGCACGTTCGGCACGCCTTCGAGGTAGAGGATGCGTTCGATCAGGTCGTCGGCGTCCTTCATCTCGTCGATCGACTCGTCGCGGAACTTGTGGGCCAGCCGCTCGAACCCCCAGTTCGACAGCATCTTGGCGTCGACGAAGTATTGGTTGATCGCCGTGAGCTCGGCGGTGAGCACCTCGTTGAGCAGCTCGATGACTTCGGCGTGTCCCTGCATCGCACCTCCTGGCCCGAGGAAGATACCCAAACTCGGCGAGGCCCGAGCGGATGCGACCTCCCTGCATCACCATCAGCAGGTCGGGAGCGTCCGGGAGGGCCGGATCGACAGATGTAACAGCTCAGGCGACCCGGGGGCTGGCCTGGTCTGCGGCTGTAGGGCCGTGCACGTCCAGCAGGCGCTGCAATTCGGGCCAGCAGCCACCACAGCGAGCCCCGGCCGAGCAACGAATGCCGACGTCTCCAATGGAGCACGCACCAGCCGAGATGGCGGCCCTGATGGTTCGATCGGTGACGGCGTTGCACGAGCAGACGATCACGACCGAACCCCGGGTTGCTGGTCCTTCCCTGCGTGCTGTGGCACCTCGAGCTCCCCCTCGTGCACGGCGTGCGCCTGATCAGCGCATGTTAAGCGCACCTGACGCACGACGGCAAGAGGCAGTCAGCCTTGGCCGTAACGACGCCGACAGAGACGGGGCAGTCAGCTCTTCATGCCGTCCTCGACCAGGCTCGCCCGCGCTCAGCAGCATCTCTCGGGCTCAGGAGTATCTATCGGGCTGCAGGACTAGCGAACGGGCGAACGGGCTAGAGCCAGGCAACGGAAGGAGTTCCCATGGCTGACATTCCCGCGTCGCATAGCGATCTGCTGGACGCCCCTGTCGGGACGCTGGCCACGATCGGTCCCACCGGGCGCCCGCAACAGTCGCCCGTATGGTTTCTGGCCGAGGGCGACGAGATACGCCTCTCCCTCAACACCAGCCGGCAGAAGACCAAGAATCTGATGCGCCATCCGGCGTGCAGCTTCCTGATCCTCGACCTCGCCAATCCGTACCGCTACCTGGAGATCCGGGGCACGGCCCGGATCGAACCCGACCCCGACTATGCCTTCGCCAACAAGGTGGGGGCCAAGTACGGAGGGGCGGACCTGAGCGCACGCGATCAGCCGGGTGACGAACGGGTCGCCGTCACCATCGAGGCTGCCAAGGTGATCACCATGGACCTGACCGGCTAGGTCACGCCCCGCTGGCTCCGCATCCGCCCCGCCGGGCCAATGCAGGCGGGATGTAGTGTGCTCCTCGTCACACCGGGGGAGGTGGCGAGATGCCCCAGTCGAACGGCGACCGGATGATCCTGGACGGATGCACGGTCCTGGACTTCACCCAGTACCTCGCAGGCGCGGGCGTCACGCGGATGATGGCCGAGCTCGGTGCCGACATCATCAAGGTCGAGATTCCCGAGGTTGGCGACGGCGGGCGCCTGCTCCCCTTCCACGCCGGGGGCCGCAGCGGGTTCTTCGTCCAACACAATCGGGGCAAGAAGAGCCTTTGCGTCAATTGGGACACCGAAGAAGGGCAGGCATTGCTGCTCGACTTGGCCAAGGACGTCGACATCGTCGCTGAGAACTTCTCTTCGAGCGAGATCATGGCTCGACGGGGACTCGACTACGACTCGATCCGGGCGATCAATCCTCGGGTGATCTACCTGTCGGTGTCGTGCTTCGGCCGCAAATCGGCCTGGGCTGGGAAGCCGGGTTACGACTACATCGCCCAAGCGGTGTCGGGCATCATGCACATGACCGGAGATCCCGACGGCCCACCGTATTTCGTCTGCTCGGCCCTCGGCGACACCAACGGTGCGGTGCACGGCTTCGCCTCCCTTGGCTATGCCCTGTACCACCGCGAGCGAACGGGACGCGGGCAATACCTCGACATCTCGATGACCGACGCGCTGTTCCACTTCCATGAGGGACAGCTGATGGCCAACTACCTCACCGACGGCGAGTTCGAGGCCAAGCGATACGGCAATCACCACGTCGCTGTGTTCCCAGCCGGCACGTTCAGAGGCCCCCAGGGTTACATCGTCGTGCTCGCGCTCGATCTGCAATGGGCCAACGTCTGCCGATGCATCGGCCGGCCGGATCTGCTCGACAATCCGCGCTATGAGACACTGACACAGCGTGCCGAGCACCAGAAAGAGCTCATTCCGTTGATCGAAGAATGGATGGCCACGTTCGCCACCGACCAAGAGGTGTTGGATGAGCTCGAACGGCACCATGTCCCCGCCGGTCCCGTCCTTTCCCCGACGGACGCGCTGGACCACCCCTACTTCAAGAGCCGCGACATGGTGCGCTGGGTGGACGATCCACGTACAGGTCCGATTCCCATCCCCGGATTCCCCTTCAAGTTCTCCGACCAGCCCGAATTGCCCCCGCTGATGGCCGCAGACCTCGGGGAGCACAATGCCGAGGTGCTCACCACCCGCCTCGGGCTCTCCGAGGAGCGGGTGGCCGAGCTCACCAAGGCCGGCGTGCTCTACCACAGCCCATAGATACGCTGCGCTAGCGGGGCGAGAACATGATCACTCCGACGCCGAGCAGACAACCATCTGCCACGGCTTGATCCGGTATCTATTGCAACCTATTCGGCAGAGAACACAGGTCGACTGCGATCGCGTCTGCTCACAACACAGCCCGATCAGTCGGCCCGGCGCTCGGCGTCACCCGCCGCTTGGCGCGGCCCCCAGGGAGGCACCCAGGATCCGAGCGACGTTCTCGGGGTCGAAGAACTCTCTTGGGGACATGGTTCCGGCAGTGACGCTGACGAACTGGTCCATCGCCGCCTGATCTCCCTGCGTTGCGCCCAGGAGCTGTTGCATCTCCAGTGGCGGGGGCTCGAGCGTCGCCATTTGCGTCGTGAACTCGTAAAGCGCCAGAACCCGCTGGTCACGCCTTTGCTGGTAGTCGGACATTGCCAGCTGGAACGAACAGGTTCCATTGAGCCAATGGTCCAACGCGCTCGAGCAGAGCTCGGCGTCGCGGAACGCATCCGTGATGCCCTGTCCGGTAATGGGATCTTTGGTATAGCCTGCGTCGCCGACCAGCGCCCATCCCGGCCCGGACGGCTTGCGGAAGAAGTTCGGAACGCCGCCAGCAGTGAATCGGTCTTCGCGCTTGGCGACTCGGAACCGCTCCGCGAACTCGGGTGCAAGCTCCAAGGCCTTGTGATAATTGCCCTCCACATCGGCTTTGAAGTCGACGCTCTGTGACGCCGGACAGCCGACAAGGACGAGCGTCAAGCCGTCGTTGGTGGGGATGGCCGCGAAGCCGCGATCACCTCTGATGAACGTGGTGAAGGCGTCGACGGGAAGGCCACTCCAGTAGGTGTAGACGGCGGTCTCGAGCACGGGCTTTTCGTGGTAATGCTCAGGCCGCACGGCCCGCGCGATGCGCGAGTTGTGGCCGTCTGCGCCGATCACCACCCGGGCCCGCTCCACAACCGATCTCCCGCCATCATCGTGGCCCCGCACGCCGACCACCACGCCGTCTTCCAGCATGATGTCCTCGATGGTGAACCGCTCTCGCACCTCGGCCCCGGCCTCTGCCGCTGCGTCGACCAGGATCTTGTCAAGCACAGTGCGACGGGGCGCATAGGCGATGGACATCCCGTCGTGCGGTCGGGGCGTGCCGGCAATGACGAACGGACCGAAGTCGAACGAGTAGTTGTCGATGGGGGGACACCCGCTGGCGACGACCCGGTCGAGCAAGCCCCACCGTCCCAGTGCAGCTACACCGGGCGCGTGGATCACGAGGGTCGACACCGTGTCACTGGGGAAGGACGCCCGGTCGACGACGAGGACGCTGTGGCCCCGGCGGGCGAGCAGCATGGCTGTGGGCGAGCCGGCGCAACGCGCGCCCACGATGATGGCGTCGTAGTTGTTCATGAATCCTCCTTGGAGAGCTTGCGCGGAGTGGTGCTGGCGTTCGGCGGGACCTCGTCGTTTGACGACGAGCGCTTGGGACGGGGCTCGTCGAGCTGTTCGGCCAGGAACGACGTGAGTTCGGACCACTCGCGGAAGTGGCGGAACGCGCCGCTGTCCACCGTCCGCACGCTGCCCCGCCGCTCGACGTGCTCGCCGACCGCGTCTGACCAGAGCCGGACGGTGAAGAGCCGCGACCTGCCTTCTGGCCCGTTGTCACGTTCCACAGACTGCCCCTGTCCATCCGGAGTCCCCCTGAACGGGACGACCATGCCGGACGAGGCGTTTGGAAATCGTTTGGCCGACCGTTTGCGGGTGCGTTTGGCCCGGGGTGTCCCCGGATCAGCCGACGAGGCGGGTCCGGCTGAGCTCTACGCGGCGCTCGAGGCCGAATGCACCCTGGCGGCGGGCCACCGCAGCCGCTCTGGTCAGCTCTGCTTCTACGTCGGCCGGAAGCGCTCCCGCCTCCGCGAGGAACTCGGCCCGAAGGCGCCGATGCTCCGCCTCCCAGATCCGCGAGCCGTCGGATCCGAGCACCTCGTCCACGGCCCGCAGGCCGGCCTCGGCATCTCCCACGAGTGCGTGGGCCGACAGGAGCAGCCGCTGGAGCGTGGACCGGAACCCAGGAGCATGATTGCGAGGCCCGCCTACAACGAGCGCCCGGCGGATCTCGGCGAGCCCATCGACCACGTGACCATCCAGCACCTCGGCGTACCCCGCGTACGCAATGGCACTGACCTGGATCAGCCGCGCCCCATCGTCCCCGGCGGTCAGGTCAGCGACGTAGCTCCGGTAGCGATCTCGCTCGTCGAGGTCGGCGGACAGCAAGATGGCGAAGGTGTAGGCGGTGTCTCGGGTCAACGGATGCCCGATCTCGACGGCCATCTCCACCGCCCGGTCGCGCGCCCGGCGGGCCGCGTCGTCGTCGCCGAGGAACCAAAACGTGTTGGCCAGCCGGCTGAGACAGACGACGGCCGGGTCATGGCCGAACCGGAGCAGATGCGCCTCTCGGTCTGCGGGCGGGAACACGTGGACCACGTGCTCGAACTTCTCCCGTGCGCTGGTGAACCGACCGCTCCAGAACGCGGTGATGCCCAGGAGGTAGGCGCTCTCGGCGGCCAGTCCATCGTCACCGACGCGTTCCGCCGACACTCGCAGGCGCTCCGCAGCCACCTGCGCTTCGTCGAAATCGTCCCGGCACAGCCTCGACATCACCAGCGATCGCAGGACCGACGGCTCGAGCTCAACGCCCAATCGCGTGGCAATCTGAAGCGCTCGACTCTGGAGCGCATCAAACTTCTCGGAGGCAAAGCTTTCGACGCCCACGAGCGCGGCGGGCAGCGCGGACAGGATGGCCAGTTCTTGGCGACGATGGCCGTCGTCGTCCAGATCAGCGACGAGCGCCTGCGCCCGCTCGAGCAACCGGAGGGCTTCAGCGGCGGCAAACATGCGCTGTGCCTGGCGCGCCGCCCGGAGATACCACGTCACGGCAGGCGTCACCTGCCCGGCACGGTCGTAGTGGACTGCTATCTGGCCGCTGACGGCGTCGGGGTCGCTGTCGTGCAGCTCTTGCAGCGTCTCGGCGATGAGTAGATGGTTGTGACCGCGGGTGGCCGGCGTCAGCCCCTCATAAGCCGCATCGCAGATCTTGCCGTGGGAGAAGTCGTAGGCGTCGCGACCGTGTTCTCGGATGACGCCCCGCCGCCAGAGCTCGTCGAGACCACGAACGAGTGCGACGTCGTCGAGCCCTGTCGCCCTGAGGAGCAGGTCTGCAGTGAAGGCCCGGCCGACCGTGGCCGCGACGCCCAACAGATCGCGGGCCGGTCCGGACAGCTGCCGCAGACGCGCGCTGATCACGGCCTGCAATTTGGGGCTCAGCGCCGTCTTGTCGCCGGGACGAGCGCCGGCGCGGATTGACTCGATGACGAACAGCGGGTTGCCTTCACTTTCGCCAAACAGCTCATCGACGTGTTCAGTGTCGAGGCCACCGCCCGTCAGGTTTCGGGCCAGCGTCTCGGTCTCCGACCGACTCAGGCGGCCGAGTGCGATCTGCGTGATGCGGTCGAGGATCTGCAGACCGCCGACGACCGCACTCAGCGGGTGGTCATCGTCGAGCTCCTCGTGTCGAACGGTGGCGACGACCAGCAGTGGAGAGGTGTCCGCAGTCCTCACCAGGTAATGGATCAGCCGGATGCTCAGCTCGTCCGCCCACTGGGCGTCGTCGGCGACGAGGAGCAGCGGCCGGTCCGACGACCTGAGCGTGCCGGCAACGGCTTCGAACAAGCGGCGCCGACGCTCAGCCTCGTCTGCAGCCCCCGGGCCGGTGTCTTCCGGACGGCCGAGCTCGGGCAGCAGGCGCGCCAGCTCCTTCACACCACTGGCGCTGGCCCGGCGCACCTCCTCGGCGAGGTCTGGGGCACGCAACCAGGAAATCACCGTGCCATAGCCCAGATCCCCTTCCGATTGGTAGGCGCGCGCCTCGGCGACTCGGGCTCCCCGGTGGGCGCACCAGGCAACCAACTCCTCGACCATCCTCGTCTTGCCAACCCCCGCCTCGCCCGTGACCAACACGAAATGCGACCGTCCCCGTTCGGCGTCGCGCCAGCACGCAGTGAGCCGGTCCCATTCGGACCTCCGACCCACGAGGGCCACACCTCCCACCTGCGCGAGGGCCGGCCCCACACTCCCCGGCGCGCCGCCGCTGTCGTTCGCCGATTCCGTTCTCGTCAGCTCGGCATACGACGCGCGGGTCGCAGGAGACGGCTCGACGCCGAGCTCCCGCCGGAGTGTCGTGACGCATTCGTGGTAGAGCCGCATGACTCCGGCCCCGTCCCCCGCCGCGCCGTAGGCGCCCATGAGCAGACGATACGTGTCCTCGTTGAGCGGGTCTCGGCGGACGAGCTCCCTGCCCAGCCGGATCGCCTCCGCGTGATCTCCGCGCTCCGTCAGCATCCGGGTGAGGCGGCCCAGCGCCGCGTGGTACCGGTCCCGCAGTCGTTCCCGCTCCTCGACCACCCATTCCTCGTAGCTGCCCTCGAGCAGATCACCCGAGTAGAGCTGGACGGCTGTACGAAGCTCAGCAACCATCCGATCGGATCCGGCCTCCGCCATGTCGGCGGCGCGGATCGCCGACATGAAGTCCGCCACGTCCACTCGACGCCGCTCGTCCCGGCAACACTGCAAGGTGCGCGGTGTGACGAGGATGATTCGCTCCACGACCGGACACGACCGTCGGAGGGTGTGGAGCACATTGCGGAGGTTCGTACGAGCTTGAGCCTCGGTCGAGTCCGGCCAAAGGAGAAATGCCAGTCGCTGTCGCGGGTGCGGCACGTCGGGGTGGAGCAGGAGATACGCCAACAACGACCGGGCCCGCGCCGACTCGATTGGCGGCAGCAGCTCGCCAGCGAGCTGGAGATCGAGTTCCCCGAACAGCCGAACACGGAGCAAGGACGGCCCAACAGCCGACGCCGGGATCCCGCTCTCGTGATCCGACTGCTCTCGCACGATGGCAAGTCTGTCATTCCAGCTCAGCTGGGTTGTTCGGCGCGGGCCTGTCGCCCATCTGTCACTCGCTGTCACATCAGTGGTCCGCCGAACCTGTGCCCAGCCGAAAGGCGGTGGGGGCGTCGGCCCAGAGGCCTCAGCGATAGCTGGCCTCGTACTGGTCGTGGCGGCGGAACCATGACGAGTCGCCTTCGTTGCGCCCGAGCGGGGCCCGATCGAGCCACTGCCACATGGTCCAGAGGGCATCTACGCCGCGCGAATAGGCAGAATATGTGTGGTAAATGACTCCGCTATCGAGCGCGAACGCACTCATCCCGGGTCCCTCGAACGGCAAATTAGCGGGATCCACCTGCCATCCCTCCAGCGCGCGGAAGTTGTACGAGCCGCCTTTGGCGATCGACTCCACGGTGAACGAGACATTGAAGTCGAAGTTGAAGTCGCTCCGTCCCGAAGACACCCACGGGAAGCTCCAGCCCATCCGGTCCCGATAGGCGAGCAACTTCTCCAGCGGCGCGCGGGACACGGCCGTGAAGGCCACGTCATGATTCTGCAGATGTAGATGTGTCTCGTCGAAGCCGTCGGCAACCGCAGAGCAACTCGGGCAGCCCTCGTCCCAGTCCGGGCCGTACATGAAGTGGTACACGATCAGCTGCGAACGGCCGCGAAAGAGGTCGGCAAGGCTGGCTTCTTCGTCCTCGGTATCGAACACGTAGTCCTTGTCGATGGCCACCCACGGCAGCTGTCCTCGTCGGCGGGCGATGTCGTCGTTCAAGCGCGTCAATTCCTTCTCTGCCTCGAGCAGTTCGAGGCGCGCATCGAGCCACTCCTCGCGGGTTGCGGTGCGGTGATTGGGCATCGATCCGATCCTCCTGTGACCCGGGTATGGATGAGACCGTCGAGGAGCCCCATACTCATCGCGGCAGCGACGATTCTGACGATGCCCCGCCGTCTTTGCGGGAGGCCGCAGGGCTCGCCTACCGTGATAGACGGACCCGGCACAGCCGAAAGGCACCCCTGCGCTTGCAGACAGGGGGCGGCGCGCGGGTCGAACCGGGGGGGAAGCCATGTCAGCACGTCGATATCCCATCTTCTTCGCGCTTGTCGCGCTCGCACTGCTGGCAGGATGCGGCTCCAGCGGATCTGGTTCATCCACGACGGCCACCATCGACCGGAACATCCAGTCCGGCGTGAAGGACGCTCTGGGCGCGAGCACCAGTACGACCGCAGCTGTGCCAACGTCGATGGACGGCTGGGAAGCCTTGTGGGCCAAGGAACGGTCCGCAATCGTGAACCGCATCAAGTCCAACGGCTGGGGCAAAACCGCCGACGGAAAGAAAGTGGTGGGACCCGAGGGCTATTCGATGGATCTCACGAAGTGCCCAGCCGGCTGGCAGGACACCGAGGGACTCACTGACAAGAGCATCAAGGTCGGCTTTACCGGCCCGCTGTCCGGCACGTTGGCCGACGTGGGTAACAACATGCGCCTACTTGACGCGATGTTGAAATACGAGAACGCACACGGCGGCTTCACCGACTCCACCGGCAAGACGCGACAAGCCCAAGTGGTGATGCGTGACGATGCCTACGATCCGAGCCGAACCATCCCACTTGTCGACGAGTTGCTCGACAGCGAGAAGGTCTTCGCCATAGGAACGATCGGGACGCCCAATCAGGTAAAGGTTTTCGGCAAGATCAACCAGCGCTGCGTCCCCCACCCTGCGATCTCGGGCCACTCGTCCGTCGGCGATCCGGTGGGTCATCCTTGGACCCTGAGCTCCTCCATTTCCTACACGTCAGAGGCCATTCTCTTGGGGCAATTCGTGGAGGAGCGCCTCGACGCCGAGTTCGGTGGTAAGGCAAAGGTGGCCGTTCTCTACTTCTCGAACGATTTTGGAACCGCGTTCGACTCCGGCTTCCGTTCGTTCATCAGCTCTTCCAAGCGCGGCGGCGATTTCCAGTACATCACCCAGGTGATCGAGTCGAATGCGTCGACGATCACCGACGCCATGACAACCATCGCCGCGCAGAAACCGAACGTCTTCATCGCTGCGGTGGCGGGCACGGCGTGCACCCAAGCCGTCAACGAGTCCGCCCAGAACGGCATGAAAGAGCAGGTGAAGTACAAGTTCTTGGACTCTGCCTGTAAAGCCTCGGGCGTGAAGCCATTGACACTTGGCGCGGCGATGGAGAACTGGTACGCCGTTGGTGGCGGTTACCGCGACCTCTTCGCGCCCGCTAGCGACACTGACCCGTGGATGCTGTGGGCCCGCCAGATGCTCAAGGATGCCGGCATCGACTACAAGTCGTCGACTTCGTTCAACTCGGCGCTGTTCTACATGTGGCCTTGGATTCAAGCGCTCAAGATTGCCGACGACCTACCGGGCGGACTGACACGAACCAACTTCGATCTCGCGTTCCGAGCCATGGACATGACCCATCCGCACCTGTATCCCGGCATCAAGTTCAACATGAATGGCAACAAAGATGCCTTCTTCGTCGAGGGTTCGGACATCACTCGCTGGGATGGGCCCAAGCAGGCGTGGGCCGTCGAGAACGTCATCGACGTCTCGGGGCGGACCAAGCCGTGCCTTTGGGACGAGACCACCAACAAGTGCAACTAGTTTCACCAGGCTGACGATGTCGCCGATGGCGGGTTCAACTGCCATCGGCGACATCTGGACCCTTACCGTCCTGCCAGCTCCCTGTCGAACTCAGCCTCGACGGTCTCCACTGTGACGGCGACTGAT
>JAXDQG010000159.1:0-10734 GCA_034667945.1 Acidimicrobiia bacterium
CGAGGCCCGCAGCGAGATGACCGGGATCCGCTCGTGGTCGAGCTGGTCGTGGAGCACGCCCACCAGCCCGGTCGGCCCCTGGTAGCTCGGTCGGTCGAGCCCGAGCCGGGTCGCCAACCCGCCGTTGGTGGAGCTGCCCTTGACCAGGTGCGGACGGGTATGGGGCACAGGCTCGGCCAGGGCGCCGAGGGTGATCACCAGCTCGCTCGAGGTTCGCTGGGCAATCTCGATCAGATCCCGACTGAACGTGCGCCAGCGCAGATGAGGCTCGACCCCGGACAGGAGCACCAGGTCGTGCGCGGCCTCGTCTTCGGCATGCGCCACCCGGCAACGATTCTCCGGCCACTCGATCACACGCTCGCCGCTCACCACGCGAACCAGCGGGCGGCGGGCGGTGAAGTCGAAGTACGGCTCGGGATCGATGGAGGCAACAGGATTGGCCTCGAGCTGATCGGCCAGCCACTTGACGGCGCCGGTGGCGGCGCGAGCGACGTCGAACCAGCCTTCGAAGGCCACCACCAGGATCGGGTGGCGCAGGCCCTCCATCTGCTCCTCATCCCAGACGACGGTCATGGCGTAGAGCCTCGCGTACCGCACGCCGTCCTGCTGGAACCCTGCACGGCGCCCGCTCGTCACGAGGACTCAGCCGTTGACGGTCGCCCGCCCCGGCGGCGCCAACGCGATCCAGGTGCGTCCAGGGCTCAGGCGGATGTCGGCACCCGTCGAGTCGAGGTACTGGGTGACCGATTCGGGCTTCGGCCGGACCCAGGTTCCCTCCGTGAGCCTCGCTCCGCTCAGCACCCACACCGGGCCACTGCCGAGCGCCTGGGCTTCCGGGCTGTTGGCGTCAGCCGCGCTCACGCCGTAGTTCGTGAACTGGACGATCAAGTTGATTGGACGGATCGCCAGGCCGGCGGCGTCGGCCTCGGGGGTGCCGTTGACGATGCGCTGCCAGCCGCCGTCGATCCAGCTCCACTCGACGGTGTCGTTCCCGACCCGGACCGTGATCGACCGGACCGGACGGCCGGAGCTCACCGGCTCGCCGGCCCCGAGGAAATTGAACATGTGGGGCGGTTCACCGGCGTTGCCCGGGTTGGCGGCGTACAGGGCGGCGGTCCGCGTGTAGAGGTTGTGGGGCGCGTCGCGGCTGTTCTCTCGGTAATAGGCCGAGGGCGCGTCGTTCTCGATGACGCTCGCCAGGTTCGTCTGGCGGAGCTCGTCAAGCACGCCAGAGTTGCCGCCGGACGACCCGAACAGGGCCCGGTTCAGGTTCGTCAGGATGACCAGGTCAGACGTGCGGCCGGAGCGAACGGGCCCCACGGGATCGGCGTCGGTCGAATGGAAGATCGCCACGAACCGGGTGATGCCCCCCTCGACGAGCTCCTCGAAGACGATGTCCGCCTGGTTCAGTCCTGACTGCGGGCGAGCGTCGGGATGGTTGTCGATCTTCACGGCCAGGGCGGGTCGGTGCTGCCGCAGCGGCGTGCCGGCCAACGGGTCTCCACTGGCGTTCGCCTCGGCCCGTCGGAGCGACTTCTCGACCTCGGCAAGCTGGGCCGTCAACGTGTTCTTCTTGGCGTTGAGGTCGGTGAGCTGTGTCTTCGCCGACGCCTCGGCCTGGGTGGCCGCGTCGCGGTCCTTCTCGAGCTTGCTGTGCTCCTCCCGCAGCTGGGCGCCCTTGGCGTCGAGCTCTGCGACCTGGCGGGTAGCGTCCTGTTCAGCCGCGGTGAACAGCACGGCGTTGCGCAGCGGGTCGAGGGTGAACTGGCCCGTGGCCAGCGAATCGAGATACTGGCGGCCGCGCGGATCACCCCGGACGTAGAGATCGACGGCAAGTTGCTCCCGAGCTCGGAGCGGGAGTTGGCGGGCGTCGGCCGTGGCCTTCTGCTCCCCTTCGTTCTCGGGCAGCCGCTTGTTGGTGGCGTTGATCGTGTCGCGGGCCTCGTCCCGTTGGGTCGTCACCTGGGCGATGGTCTGATCCAGCTCGGCCAGCTGCTTCGTGAGGTTGTCCCGCTGCTGGGCCAGGACGGCAGCCTCCGCTGGCGGGGCTGTCGTGGTGGGCGCCGGGGGAGCCTGGGCCGAAGCCGGCTCTGTGACCAGCACGCCAGCCAGGGCCACCGCGAGCAGGGTCGCCGCCAGAGGTGAGGACCGCACGCCTCCATGATGGCGTGATCAGTGTCAAAGCGCGCGGCACCACCGCCGCCCGCAGCGGTCGGGACGGCGGTGGTGAAGGCATCTCCCCAGGTCAGGGGCCTGGGAAGCGGTTATCGAACCGCGGCGATCGCGGTGGCTTCAGGCCGTCCGTGGCTGTGACGTCGGGCCTTGCCGTGTGCTCGAGGTCAGGCCCTGCCGTGGCGGAGGAGCTTCCCGGGGAGTGCGCCCGTGCACGCCCCGTCCTCGAAGGTGACCTCTCCGTTCACGATGATGTCCTTGTAGCCCTTGGCCCGCTGGATGCGCCGCCACTCCCCACCGGGGAAGTCGTGGGCCACCTCTCCGAGCCAGCTCGGGTCCATGTCGAGCTCTTCGAGCTCATAGACGACGACGTCGGCGGCCGAGCCCTCGCGCAGCGCCCCGCGGTCCTTGAAGCCGGCCGCGTGCGCCGCCATCGTCGACATCCGGAAGTGGGCCTCTTCCAGGGGCACGACACCCTCGTCACGCACCAGCCAGCGCAGCAGGTCGGTCGTCCACGAGCCACCGTTGAAGAACTTGGTGTGGGCCCCGCCATCGGACACGCCGGGCAGTGTGTAGGGCGAGGCGGTGAGCAGCTCGCCGTTGAACTGGGCGTTGAACTCGGTCTCGGCCATGAGGAACTCGACGTTCAACTCGCCCCTGACCGACAGGTCGATCATCACGTCGATGTGGTGCTTGCCCTCTTCCTGGCCGATTTGGCCGAGGGTCTTGCCCACGTACCTCTCCAGGTCCTCTTGGCCGTTGACGGCCTGGACCACCAGCTTGTCGGGGGCGCCCGCCACGCCGGCCTGGATGACCTTGAGCTTGCGGTCGGCACCCTCCGCTTCGTCGATGACCGCCCTGCGCAGCTCGGGGTCTTGCATCTTGGCCAGGCGCTCTTCCTTCGTGCCGGTCGTGATGGACCGCCAGGCGGGAGAGGCGTCGTACAGGTTCCAGTGCTCCAGGGTGAACGCCGTGCCGGCCCGCAGGGTGGCGGTCTGCCCGTAGATGGGCAGGCCCTGGTTCCACACCTTCTCGAGCCAGCGGAGGCTGCGCCGGTGCACCTCGGGATCGCGCCGCGTGGCGATGATGGCGTTGTGCAGGATGGGCCGCTGCGCCACCGCGGCCAGTTTCTCGAGGAACGCCAGGTCGGCCTTGATGTTGCCGGTGGCCTGGGTGATCTGGATGAAGCCCTCGTCGCGCTCGGCCAGCACCTCCGCCAGGCAGAGGATGTCCTCGTCGCACATCGTGTCGGTCACCATGGGCGAGCCGTCGAAGTCGGCCTGGGTGGAGTTCTCGCCCAGCCGCTGGATCGAGAAGCCGCACAGTCCTGCGTCCATCCCTTCGTGGAGGAGGCGCTGCATCTCCTTGCGCTCCTGCGGGGTGGCCGGACGGGTCTTGGCCGCCTCGAGCCCCATGACGTAGGTCATCAGTGAGGCAGTGGGCATGTACTGGATGACGTTGACGCCGAGCGGCCCCCGCTCGAGCGAGTCGAGATACTCGGGGATGGTCTCCCAATCCCAGTTCATGCCTTCTTTCATCGAGGCGTACGGGATCGCCTCGGTGCGGGTCATCGTTAGCATCGCGCGCTCCCGGAACTCGGGCTTGACCGGCGCGAAGCCGAAGCCGCAGTTGCCGAGGACGAGGGAGGTGACGCCGTGCCAGCCCGAGGTGGTGCAGTACGGATCCCATCGGACCTGGGCGTCGTAGTGGGTGTGCAGGTCGATGAAGCCCGGGGCCACGATGAGGCCGTCGGCGTCGATGGTGCGCTCGGCTGAGCCTGGCGCCCGGCCGCCGAGTTGGGCGATGCGGCCGTCCTTGATCCAGACGTCGCCCTTGTAGCGGGGCACCCTCGTCCCATCGACGATGGTCCCGCCCTTGATGTGAATGTCGTAAGTAGCCACTTGCGATCCCCCTGTGCTCGCCGTGAAGCGCCTAGAGATTAGCTGAGCAGGCCTGTTGCGCGCTTGCCTCGCCGGCAGGTTCCTTGCCGGCGCGCCGCAACAGGGACGGTTGTGGGGGTGGGATCGGCCGGCGAGCAGAGGACGAATCCCGCTGGTGTGCATGCGAAGGCTTCCGGATTGGGAATCTCTCCGTCGGTGGAGAGCCCAGACGCACGCCGAGCCGAGTGGACGTTCACTCCAGCCGCCTCGTCGGTTCCGGAATCGCGCAACCTTTTGCGCGCCTTCGTCGCAGAGGGGCTGTCTCCCGAGGCGCTCGACGTGGCCGCGTTGCTCTTGACCGAGTTGACCACGAACGCCGTGCTGCACGCGGCCACGCCCTACCAGGTGTCGCTGGAGCTTTGTGGTGCCGTGCTGCGGGTCGGGGTTTCCGATCGCAGCGAGCGGGAGGCGAAGATCGTGGTCGGTCGCCGACCGATACAAGGGGGGATGGGTCTGCGCCTGTTGGCGCAGCTGGCGTCTCGTTGGGGGATCGATGAGACCGCGACGGAGCCGGCGGGGCGCGGGAAGACCGTGTGGTTCGAGGTCGACGAGGAAGGCGGGTCCGGGAGCCCGGGTTGAGTGGAGAGAGTGGAGAGTCCGCGGCGACGGCGGCGGCTAGTCATGGGCCAGGAGATGGATGAGGCTGGAAGTATCCCAACGGCTGCCGCCCCGGGCCTCGACCTGTGCATAGAACTGGTCGACCAGGGCGGTGAGCGGTAGGCGTGCGCCGGTGCGGCGAGCCTCTGCCAGGCAGATCGACAGGTCCTTGCGCATCCACTGCACGGCGAAGCCGAAGTCGAACTCGTCGCGGGCCATCGTGGCGGCCCGGTTGTCCATCTGCCACGACTGGGCGGCGCCCTTGGAGATGACCGAGACGACCTGGTCGAGGTCGAGCCCGGCGCGGCGAGCGAAGTCGAGCCCTTCGGCCAGGCCCTGGACGACACCCGCGATGCAGATCTGGTTGACCATCTTGGTGAGCTGGCCATAGCCGGCGGGGCCGAGAAGTGTGACGGCCTGGGCGTAGGTGGCCAGGACCGGCTGGACGGCGTCGAAATGCTCCTGCTGGCCGCCGCACATCACGGTGAGCCGCCCGGCCTGGGCGCCGGCCTGACCACCCGACACGGGCGCATCGACGAAGCCGACGTGGCGCGTGGCGGCTTCGGCGGCCAGCTCGCGGGCCAGATCGGCCGAGGCGGTGGTGTGGTCGACCAGGATGCTGCCGGGGGCCATGCCGGCCAGGGCGCCGTCGGGCCCGAGGACGACCGCACGCACGTCGTCGTCGTTGCCGACGCAGGTCAGCACCACTTCAGCGTCTTCGGCGGCCAGGCGTGGGGTGGGCGCGGCCGTTCCCTTGTGCTGGGCCAGCCACACCTCGGCCTTCGCAATGTTGCGGTTGTACACCGTGACCCGGTGCCCGGCGGCCTCCAGGTGACCGGCCATCGGGGCGCCCATGACACCGAGACCGATGAAGGCGACGCTGCGCTGGGCGCGCGTTGTGCCGGTGGGCTTGGACGACGTGGGCTCGGACGACGTGGGCGGCTCGGACGACGTGGGCGGCTCGGACGACGTGGGCATGGGCCCACTTTCCCACGCCTCCCGGAAGACCGAGGCCAGCCTGAGTCGGGCACAGCAAGTGGTTTCACGCCCACTATTTGCGACGGAGCGGATTTGGCCCGACGGCCGAATTCGCCGACTGGTGCAGCGATTCGACGTCGAATCGCTGCCTACCGACGAAAGGCGGAACCACCGGGTGTGCCGAACAAGCAGTTGGTAAAAGTGGCGGAGCGACCACGCTGAGCCACGAAGACACGGGCTCAGGCCGGCCGTGGGCCCAACGGAGTATCCTCCGCCCCCTATGGACGCCACCGCCCGGTTCATTGAGCTGGTGAGCGGGTCCGAAGCCGAGCTGCGTCTCGACGAGGCCTGCATGCTGGTGGCCGCGCACGCGCACCCCGGGTTGATCGTCGACGACCAGTTGGCCCGCCTCGACGACCTGGCCAGCCGGGTCGCGCAACCCGATCTCGATGGCATCGTCGAGTTGTTGTTCAAGACCGAGGGCTTCCGCGGCAACGTCGAGGACTACTACGACACCGAGAACTCTTTCCTCGACAGCGTCCTCGATCGCCGCCTCGGCATCCCACTCAGCCTTTCCATCCTCACCATGGAGATCGGCCGCCGGGTCGGCATAACCCTTGACGGCGTGGGCATGCCCGGGCACTTCCTCGTGCGCACGCGCAGCGACCCGCCCACCTTCCTCGACCCCTTCAACGGGGGGCGTCAACTCGATGTCGACGGCTGCGCCGACCTGCTGCGACAGGCCGGGGGCGACCAGGTGCCCTTCTCCATCGACCTGGTCGATGCGGTCGGTTCCCGAGCCATCGTCGCCCGGCTGCTGGGCAATCTCCGGGCCACCTACGAGCAGCGGGGCGACCGTCATGGCCTGGTGTGGGCGCTGCGACTCAGATCCCGCATCCCCGGCATGCCACTGGTCGAGGTGCGAGCACTGGCGTCAGCGCTGGCGTCGGCCGGTCAGTTCGACGAGGCAGCCGCCGAGCTCGAGCGCCTGGCCGGGCAGGTGGACAAAGTGCCCGCAGACAAGCTCCGCAGCCGCGCCCGACAGCTCCGCGCCCTGCTCAACTGACTCTCTCGCCCAGCACGCCACCAGGGAGCACGACGAAGACCGCGGCCAGCTCGATCGCCAGCGGCCCGTAGAGATGTGGGAACGCCTCACCGCCGGCGACCTGCCGCCCCGAGACGGGGTCGACCCCGGCCTCCCACCGCAAGGCCTCACCGAGCCCCTCTTCCTCCACGGCCAGTGCCACGACCGAATCGGCATCGCCGAAGTACCGCTCCACCACCCCGCTGAGCTGGCTCTCGGTGCACAGATGAAGAAACGGCGCAGGAGCGGGATCGATGTGGCCGCCGGCACGGAGCCGAGCCCACTCCTCAGTGCCGATCACGTGGAAGATCATCCGGCTCGTCCTCTCCGCCCCACGGCACCCGCAGGGTCCTCTCCGCCCCACGGCACCCGCAAGGACGGCGGCGCGTGTATCCATGAACGTGTCTGTAGCACTTCACTACTAGCGTTGAGCGTGTGCAGCGCCGGACGAAGATCCTCGCCACCATAGGCCCCGCCTCCGAATCGGAGTCGATGCTTCGCGACCTCATCGCGGCCGGCATGGATGCCGTACGGCTGAATCTCTCGCACGGCACCCTTGAAGACGCGCTGGTCCTCTACGAGCGAGTCCGAAAGCTGTCGGCCGAAGCCGGCCGGCCGATCGGCACCCTGGTCGACCTGCCCGGGCCGAAGGTGAGGGCCGCCTCGTTCGGCAAGGAGGGGGTCGATCTCCACGAGGGCAGCCGCATCCGTTTGCTGCCCGGCACCGTCGCGTCCACGGCCGAGGTCGTCGAGGTCGGCTATGAGGACCTGCTCAGCCACATCGAGGTCGGCGACCGGCTCAGCTTCGGCGACGGCGCCATCGACTGCGAGGTTGTCGACAAGGACGGCAGTGGCCTGCATGCCATCGTCGTGCACGGCGGTCACCTCTCCGGGCGCCCGGGCGTCCACATCCCCTCCGACCGGCTGCGCATCAGCACTCCCACTCGCGAGGACCTGCGCATCCTCGACGCCTTCGTCGAGGCCGGCGTCGACATGGTGGCGGTGTCGTTCGTGCGCTCGGCCCACGACGTGCGGCGCGTCGGTACCGAGCCGCATCCGCGGGGTCCGCTCATCGTGGCCAAGATCGAGACCCGGGCGGCCATCGAGAACCTCGCCGGCATCATCGAGGCCTCGGGCGCCGTGATGATCGCCCGTGGTGACCTTGGCAACGAGTGCTCCATCGAAGAGCTGCCTCACCTGCAGAAATACATCATCCGCGAGTGCATCGCCCATGGCCGTCCGGCCATCACCGCCACCCAGATGCTCGAGTCGATGATCCACGCGCCCACGCCGACCCGGGCCGAGGCGTCCGACGTGGCCAATGCGGTGTTCGACGGGTCGTCCGCGGTGATGCTGTCGGGCGAGACAGCCGTAGGGACCGATCCGGTCAATGTGGTCCGCACGATGGTTCGTCTGGCTTTGCGGGCCGATGCCAACTTCGACTACGAGGCGTGGGGATTGAAGCTCTCCAAGCTGCGACAGGAACGCACCGAAGAGGTCGCCGAACGCAAGCTCACCGACACCATGACCGGGGTGGCTTGGCGGGCGGCGACAGAGCTGAACGCCAACGCCATCATCGCCATCTCCCGCAGCGGCTTCACCGTCCGGGCCATCGCCCGCTTCCGGCCAACCGCCAAGATCCTCGGGTTCAGCCCCGACGAGCGCACGCTCCACCAGCTGTCGATCTCGTGGGGAGCTACGCCAATGGCGCTGTCGCGTTTCGCGGTCAACGAGGAGATGGTGGCCGAGGCCGTCCATGTGGCCAAGGCCGAGGGCCACGTCCGGGCCGGCGACATCGTGATGGTGCTGGCTGGCACCGACGCCCGCAGCGCGGCGACGGACGTGCTGAGGGTGGTCACCGTTCCCTGACCCGGGCGGCGCGACGGTTACGCTCCGGGATGTGAGCGACCTCCCCGTCAACCTGTCGACCGGTCTGCCCGAGACCGTGCTGCTACCCGAAGATGCCGAGGCACTGGCCGCGCTTCAGGCTGCACTGGCTCGGCCAGAATCCGAGCGACGGGCGGCTGTATCGGAGGTTGTTGCCCGCTGGCCGCGCTTCCTCGACGGCTGGGCTCGCCTGGGCCAACTCGCTCGGGACGACGTCGAGGCCTATGCGGCCTTTCGGGTCGGCTACCACCGCGGTCTGGACCGACTCCGCCAGAGTGGTTGGCGCGGCAACGGCTATGTGCGCTGGCGGCACCAGAGCAATCGAGGCTTCCTCCGGGCGCTGGCGGGTCTGCAAAACGCGGCCGAGCGCATCGACGAACAGGACGAAGCGGAACGCTGTGCGCACTTCCTGCGCCAGTGCGACCCGGAGTGGCCGCCGGCGGATGTAGGTGCCTTCTAGCTGGGCATCTGCTCGTCCTGTAATCCAATCGGTTGCGCCCCCCTGCGCCCATTCGGCGACCAGCCACACTGAGTTATCACTGTTCCTTCGCTTTGCCTTCACCTAACCTTGGCAGTGGCAAAGTCCCGGTTCTCTCGGCTCTAGACCGGGGGACTGGCGAAAGGGCAGCCTCTCGGGGGCGCCCCTTCTGTCGGCTGGGGCGTCCGTGGCCTACCACTCGGGCGCCCCAGCGCGTTCACCCCCGACGAGCAGTCAACGGGCGCCGAGCAAAGGCCAGGGCCGCCGGTCTGGGTCGATAGTGTTGGCCTCGTGCCGGTTCCGCCGCCTCCCGTTCTGTCCGGCCTCCGCCGGCAGGAGGACTTCTCGGTCCGGGCGGTGTTGTCGCTGCTGCGGGACCGGGGCTGTCGGGTGACCGTTCCCCGGCGTCTGATGGTGGAGGCATTGGTGATGTCTGTGGAGCTGCTGACGGCCGAAGAGCTGGTGGCCCGCATCACCGACCGGGCGCCCGAAGTCCACGCGTCGACCGTCTACCGCACGCTGGAAACGCTGGAGCGGCTCGGGGTGGTCGAACACACCCACCTCGGCCACGGCCCGGCCCGGTGGCACCTCTCCACCGCCGAGCGGCACCACCTTGTTTGTGACGGCTGCGGCACGGTCACGGAGGTCCCCGCGCCCATCTTCGCGGCCGCTTGCGCGGAGGTGGAGGGGGCCTACGGCTTCCGGGTCAACCTGCGCCACTTCGCCCTCTCGGGCTTCTGCGCCGCTTGTCGTTCCGCCTGACGGATGGCCAGAAGCTCTTCGGCGTTCTGGGCCTGAAGAGACAACCAGGGGCATCCAACCCACTCCCGCGCGACGAACACCCAGCGGACCACGGAGGGGGCCTAGATGCGAATGACTTGTACTAGCGTGCGGTTCCCATGAAGCTCGGAGGGGTCGGCCGCCGCGTGGTCGCCGCTCTCGGCACCTTCGTGCTGGCGGCGGGGGCCGGCGGATGCTCGAGCGGCGCAAGGCATGCAGGTGAGGCGGGCGCCACGTCGGTGACCGTGGGAGATGCCGCTGACGCCAGCTCGGCCGCTGACCCGGCGACCGCCGCGGCCATCCGCCGCGTCGCCAACTTCCGCTGTCCCCCGGACGCGAGCGCCGCCGGTAAGGCCACGTCGCGCCCGCCCGCCGGCCGGCGCTTGCAGGTGGTCACGACGGTGGCGCCCATCACGTCCATTGTCGCCAATGTCGCCGGCGACCGAGCCGACGTGCGGGGCATCATCCCGGAGGGTCAGGACAGCCATACCTACGAGCCGAAGCCGAGTGTCGCCGCGCTGCTCGCCACCGCCAACGTCGTTTTTCTCAACGGGCTTTCGCTCGAGAACCCCACCAAGGACCTGGCCACGGAGAACGTGCCGGCCGAGGGGCAGATTATCGAGCTCGGCTCGATCGTCCTGAAACCGGACGAGTACATCTACGACTTCTCGTTTCCCCGCGATGGCGGAAAACCCAACCCTCACCTCTGGACCAACCCGCCGATGGCCAGGTGCTACGCCGTGGCCGCGGCGAGCGTGCTGTCCCGAGCCGATCCGTCGAACGCCGACTACTACCTCGGCAAAGCCCGGAAATTCGCC
>JAXDQG010000160.1:0-4297 GCA_034667945.1 Acidimicrobiia bacterium
CGGGCCGCTACGCCCTCAATCGTGAGTGCGTCATAGCCCACCGCTGCCAGCAGCTCGGCCACCGCCTCTGCCACGGCGGTGTCTACACGAGCCTCTCGCGGCCGTCCCGGGCCGCGCGCTCGAGCGCCTCTGGGCGAGATATCGCTACTCATCCGCATCACATTCTTCGGCCGAACCGGGTGTAATCATACGGTAACTCAGGTGTAGGGACCACTTCGGTGAGATGACTTGGTTGGCTGATGATTCCGCCCGTTTCGCCCTTCATGTCCGCGAATGGTGGCGACTGATCCGCCGCTTGATGCGAACTATCTAGCAGATGGCAGAGACAAACCTGAAACAAAGCGCCATGACTTGCCAAGTCATACAGGCGTCAGATTAGTTGAGCATGCGAAAGCATTGAGCGCTCAATCAGAACGCACATTGACGGCGATCCACGTCAAACGTGCCACCGCTTCGCCATCGATACGTAGGTCGCCCTCCCGCCGAATGGCCAAACGAAGAGGCGATTCGGGACCGACGAGCGCCTCCTGGCTGTGGGGCGGCCTGCCTCAGCCGTCCCGGCGGCGGCATCGCCCGCGTCACCGGCACGGGACGTTCGGGTGTCTGGCGTGCGGGGTATGCATGGCTGCGTGGCCGCCACCCCTCTGGAACAGCTCACGAGCAATCTCGACGCACCGCTCGTCGTTGTGACCGCCACCAACGGGCGCCAGCGAGGCGGCTGTGTGGTTGGCTTCCACTGCCAGTGCAGCGTGGAGCCGGGCCGTTTTGCCATCTGGCTGTCGAAGGCCAACCACACCTTCCGCGTCGGCTGGCAGGCGGATCGGTTCGCCATCCACTTCCTCACCGAGGCAGATCACGACATCGCCGAGGTCTTCGGCACCAACACCGGTGACGAGATCGACAAATTTGCCCTGTCCCAGTGGCACCCCGGCGACGGGGGCGTGCCGCTCTTGGACGCCTGCCCGAACCGTTTTGTAGGACGACGGATCGCACTGCTCGACGAGGGCAGCGACCACGTCTGCATCGTCGTGGAGCCGATCGAGATCTCCTTTGCCGGACCCTTCCGCCCGCTCCGCCATTCGCAGGTGCAGGATCTCGACCCGGGCCACGCCACCGAGGACCGTCCCCGACCGGCGACCCTGGCCGAGGGGGCGCCCTCGTCGCGCTGACGCCTCGGGCCTGATCCAAGACCACCTGTCGTGCCACGGCAAGGTCGGGCCGAGCGCCAGGCCTCACCGCAACAATCCGTCTGGTCGTGACGACACTCGATGCGGCGGGACAGCCAGGTCGTGTCGGTCGTAGCGTCCCGGCGATGACTCGGATCGCCGTGGTTGGTCCTGGCAGCGTCGGCACCTTCTTCGCCGCTCACCTGGCGGCCGCCGGTCGAGACGTCGTCGCCTGCGCCCGCCGGCCGTTCGACGAGTACGTGGTCGACTCGAAGACGGCTCCGGTCACGACGCCCGCCCGAGTGCTGACCGATCCGATCTCGCTCGACGCACCCGTCGACTGGGTGTTGGTGGCGGTGAAGGCCCACCAGACGGCCGGGGCGGCGCCATGGCTGCGACGCCTCTGCGGCGAGGGCACCACGGTCGTGGCGGTCCAGAACGGCGTCGAAGGCGAAGCCCGCCTCGCCCCGCTCGTCGGTAGTGCGCGCGTGCTGGCGGCGGTCGTCTACTGCGGAGCCGAGCTCTTGTCGCCCGGCCACATCCGCCACGACAGCGCGGGCTACCTGATCCTGCCGGATCAAGATGCGTCCCACCGCTTGGCCGAAATCTTCGTCGGAACCGGTGCACAAGTCCGGATCAGCGCCGCCTTCGCCGATGAGGCATACCGGAAGCTCGGCATCAACACGGTGCTCAACGGCATCACCGCGCTCACCGACCGCAATATCTCCGTGCTCGACCAGCCCGACATCCGTGAGATCGGTCGGGGCCTGCTGCAGGAGTGCTGGGCGGTCGGCCGGGCCGAAGGTTCGACATTGACCGACGACGACATCGATCCGCTGCTGGATGCGTTCGCCGGCAATCCCGGGGTGACGTCCATGTTGCAGGACAGACGTGCGGGCCGACCTACTGAGCACGATGCGCTCTATGGGGCCGTGATCCGCATCGGCCGTCGACATGGCATCCCTACGCCCCTCCACGAGACGTTCGCTGCTCTGTTGGCCGCGGGCGATCCGGTCCCCGACGGCACGTCACCGCGCTAACGCGGGCGCCCGGCGCGAGCGAATTCTGGCTCCCCTGCCTCGGCAGGACGGAGCCGTTCGGGCCTTGCTCGCCCCGCCCCACATCTGGCGGATGATTCAGACGCAGCCGAGGATTAATTCGCTCGCGACCGCGTCTTCATTGTCACTTCAGGAAGCTGCTCTATAAGAAGTGGAGCGACCAGAGCCCGGCGGCAGCTACCCGCGCGACGCCCAACCGTAAGGAACCCGATATGGCGAAAGTAGCTGCATCGATCGGACCCGGGTTTCATCGGCTACCACGCACCATCACGTCCCCGGAATCCGCGCTGGGCACTCAGCCAAGTTCCGGTCGAACGTCGACCTCGGCATCTGGAGGGCGCCTTCGGCCGCCTTCCCGCCTGCGCACGATCCGTTCGCGTACATTCCGCCCCGGCACGTCCCCTCGGGGTGTCCATGCGCTTCACGCCGTGCTCGGGGTAGTCGTCGTCTTGTTTGGTGTCGGGGTCACCCGCCGGGCTGACCCATCGATGTTCGAGGTCAACGCCTTTCGGCTGGTCAACCAGCTGCCGCCTGCATTCGCGGCACCACTGCTGGGCATGATGCAGTTCGGCGCTCTAGCGGCTGTGGGCCTGTTCGCGGCGGTGGCCCTCGTCGGGCGGCGGCACCGGCTGGCCCGGTACCTGACCCTGGGTGGGGGAGGGGCCTGGCTGGTGGCCAAGATCATGCAGGTCGTCGTCGACCAGGAGCCGCCCGACATCGTGCTGCGACATGTCAGCCTCCATGGCTCGGTCGCTCCCGGCTTGGCCTTTCCCTCCACGCACGTAGCCGTCGCCGCCGCACTGGCCACCACGGCCGCCCCCTACCTGTCGCGGCCCAACCGCAGGCTGGCGTGGTGGTTGGTCGACGTGGTCGGCGTGGCCCGGGTCTATGTCGGAGCGCATTTCCCCATCGACGTCATCGGAGGCGTCGGTGTCGGCTGGGCGGTCGGTTCGCTGGTGCACCTGCTCGTCGGTTCGCCCCGGCGGCTCCCCGGTGCGAAGGCGCTGGGCGCGGCGTTGCGCGATCTGCCGCCGTTGCCCGATCCTCTGCCACCCCGCGGGACCAACGAGCGTGCCGTGCCCCCACAGGAGCGTTCCGCGGAAGGCCACCTCGCCCAGAACGCCGAGCCGGGGCAGCTCATGCTCAAAGTGGTCGGACGGGACGACATCGGTGCTGACTGGCTGTACCGGGCGTGGCGGCTATTGGTGTTCCGGCGCGACGACGAGCGCCAGCGTCCGCGGGATCCACGCGAGCTGGCCGAACACGAGGCCTACCTGTTGCTGCTGGCCCGCCAAGGCGGAGTCGAGGTGCCCCGACTCGTCGGCACGCGTCTGGTCGGCGAGGAACACGCCGTGGTGGTCCGTGAGTCCATCGCAGGTACGCCACTGGACGAGCTGCCCATGGACGAGGCGGCGAAGCGGGTGATCGTCGACGCCTGGCAACAACTGCACCGCCTGCACGCAGCCGGCATCACCTGCGGCAGCCCGACGCTGGACGCCTTCGTGGTCGACGGCGAGCGCAGGGTGTGGATCGTCGAGCTGGCCGGCGGCTCCACTGCCGGTGACCAGCATCGTTTTGCACACGACGATGCGGAGCTGTGCGTCGCCATCGCGCAGCGACATTCCGTCGAGGTCGCAGCCCGCTGCGCCGCAGCCGCCCTCGATCACGATGGCGTCGTCGCCCTGCTGGGCCAGTTGCAGCCCCTCTCGCTGTCGGCTCGCACCCGGCGGGTGGCCCGACGGGGGCGACTGCTCATCCCGCTGCGCAGCCAGCTTGGGCAACTGGTGGGCGCCGAACCCGCGGCGATCGCCTCGCCGACGCGCGTGGCGGTACGCAACCTGCTGCCGCTCCTGGGCGCACTGGTGGCGGTGAACCTGCTGCTTCCGCAGGTCGGTCACGCCCAGGCCACGCTCGACGCGCTGCGTCAGGCCCGCTGGACCTGGTTGCTGGCGCTGTGCGCGGCTGCGATCGCCACCTACATCGCCGCGGCCGTCTCGCTGATGGGTGCGGTCGGCCGCAGACTCGAGCTGGGCAGGACCACTGCGGCCCAGCTGGCGGCGGCGTTCACCAATC
>JAXDQG010000161.1:0-5449 GCA_034667945.1 Acidimicrobiia bacterium
CTCGTCTTGACGCCGGTTGTCGTCTTGTTGCGTTACCCGGCGGTCGACCATATCGTCGAGGACTTGGCCCAAGTCGCTGAGTTCGTCGCTGCCTGCCGGGCGCAGCCGCTCGGTCATCTCGCCTGCCGCGACTCGGGCGGCGAACTTGGAGTAGCGGCGGATCCTCGGGACGAAGTCGTGGATCAGCCATGCCAGCGTCCCGCCGCCGAGCAGTAGCGCCGCGAGGAGGCTGACGACCATTTCGCGGTGGGCTCGTAGGTTGTCTCGCGCAATGCGGACGGTGGTCTGGTGTGCCTCGTCGGCGTGGAAGCGACGCTGCTCGGAGAGCGTGGCGGCCATGGCCGCCCACTTCGACGCCAGCTGGTCGGCTACGCGGTCGGCGAGCAGGGGATCGGTGGGCCCGTGGGTCGCGGCCTGGAAGTTCGGCGAATCGAAAATGGCCTTGAGCTGCTGCCAGTCGGCGGCCAGCTTGTTGGCCAGAGCGCCCTCCTCGGGGTTGTTGATCGTCGCCAGCAGCTCGGCCAGGCCAGCGTCGACGCCGGGGACGATGCGGCCGAAGAGGCTGGAGCGCAGTTCCCCGAGCCGGTCGGGGCGGGTGATAGGGATGATCTGCAAGGCAATGCGTCCCGCTTCGGCCAGGCGGGCGTCGAGTTCTGCCCCTCGTTGTATATCCACCACGTTTTCGCTGTACAGGTGATCGGCGTCGGCTTTCATCCGGGCCTCGAGTCGGGCACCGAGCCATGCGGTGGCCGACAGACAGGGCACCAGAACGGCGAGCAGAAGTGAGAACTTCGCCGCCACCGACAACCGGCGGGCCGGGAGGAATCTCGTCCAGGTCATGTTGGTGTCGACCTTTCGGCCGCGACCAGAGCCTGGGTCGCGGCGCCGGGCCGTCACGCCGACCTGTAGTGACCATTCAACCACGAAACGTAGCGCTGGCTTCGCTCACTCTGTCCATGCCAGTCGGCCATTCAACAAACCCGAACTCTCGCGCTGGTCAAAGAACCAGTTCTCGCTCGACAGCCTTCGGGCCGCCGAGATCTTCACCATCTTCCTGCCAGCAGCAAAGTCGTCGGCGCCGAACTGCTCGCCAAGATCGGCGAAGACCGCGCCCCCTTCCCTAGCGTCGCCACCGTGCTCGCCGAAGTCGGGCTCGCGCCCTTTAGGGTCGCCTCGAGCGATCTTGGACCATTACCAAGCCGCAGATGAACCGACTGCTCGAGGTGTCAGCACCAGGAGGCGGTCGTTGCGTTGAGCAGCGCGTGCGCCGTCGGGATGGGAACGGCGCTACGCAGGGAGAGCTCAGTCCGCTTCAGGCGCCGGTTCGTGCTCTGACGGAACCACGACTCGACGAGGTCGAGCCACGACGAGCTGGTCGGGGGTGAAGTGCCGGGTGACTGACGGCGGTGGCGGGCGAGCCAGGCCCCGCAGCGCGGGATGGCGTCAGCATGTGCCTGCATGGGGCGAGGGGATGGTGCCCGAGCTGGAGGGCGGAGGAACGGACTGGGCTGGGCGAGGGAGGAGGGCGGGCATTCGACCGGCGCGCGAGGATGTGGCCGATGGAGGTGCAGCCACTCGGCCAGGACTTCGGAGCGGTCGTCGAGGTCGGGCCGCTCGCGGAGCTTCGGGCAGCGACGTTCTCCGAAGTGCTCGACCTGGCGCATCGCTACGCCGTGCTGGTGTTTCCCCACCAGCACGTCTCCGATGACGAGCACCTCGCCTTCGCCCGCCGTTTCGGGCCCCTCGAACGGGCACTCAACTCGCGCAGCGACACCCGTTTCTCCCGCCTGTCCAGCGTGCGGGGCAACGGCGACCACGTGCAGGCGGGCAGCTCGGTTGCCCGCATGTTGGAGTCGAACATGGCGTGGCACACCGACAGCTCGTTCAAGCCGATACCGGCCACGTTCTCGCTGCTGTCGTGCAAAGAGGCGGCGGCGACGGGCGGCGAGACGGAGTTCGCCGACCTCCGTGCCGCCTGGGACGCGCTCGACCCGGTCCGTCGTGGCCGGGTGGAAGGCAAGCGCGCTCTCCATTCCTACCTCTGGAGCCAGGAACAGGCCGGCGCTGCTGACTGGCTCTCGGACGAAGACTGGGCGGCGCTGCCGCCGGTCAACCAGCCGCTCGTTCGGACCCATCCTGCTACCGGGCGCCGCAATCTCTACCTCGGCCGCCACGCCCGCCAGGTCGTCGGCGAGGATGCCGATGCGAGCGGCCGATTCCTGGCGGAGTTGTGCGAGTGGGCTTGCCAGCCGCCGCGTGTGTTTGCACACCGCTGGTCGACCGGCGATCTCGTCATGTGGGACAACCGATGCGTCGCCCATCGGGGCCGCCCGTTTCCCTACCGCGAGCGGCGGATCATGGTGCGCGCCACCGTTGCCGGCGATCCGCCACCGGACGAGCGCAACCCCTGGGCGCTCGACTGATGCGCCCGCCGCAAAGCTCGTGACGGCAGAAGCTGTGGTTGTCGAGTCCTCGGAGGGATCTATTCGGCGAGAAATCGCAGTTCAGCAGCTATGCTGCGGTCAGCCAGCCGGTCCAGCCGGCGCGTGTACCAAGGGTTAAACTCGCCCGTCCGACACACTCGTTAGTACACGGGCCGGGCCCTGCGGTGACCGTCATGCGGCCGTCGGTGTGCTAGTCGATCGCCACGTTGAGCTGTTGGTAGACGGCTCGTCTGCTCTCGGCGTTGGCGTTCTGGAGCACACCGACGATGCCCTTGAGCTGTTCGACGAGGCTGCGGATCTCCTCGCTGGTGAGGTGGTTGTCGCCGGTGTTGCGCCGGAGCTCGAGCTCGGCGGCCTTGCGTTCGAGTTTCACTTCCTCGATCCACCCGTTGACGATTGAAGCCACGCTTCGGGTTCCGAAACGTCTAGAGGAGCCGTGCGGCCTCGGGCCGGCGCTTCCACGGCAGCGATCGGGACTAGCCGATGTCGAAGAACTCCTCGACGATCTCACCCCCGGCCGCTTCGATGACCTGCCGCGAGCGCGCCAGCTGCCAGTTGCGGGAGGACTGGGGGTCCTGTTGGTCCTCCGTGCTCACCCGTCCGTAGAAGGTGAACCTCTTCATGATGGTCACGAGGCTACGAGCGCCGGTCCGCCGCAGTTCTGGTTGCGCCGCTCCGCCGCAGCTCAGATTGCGCCGACGTCGCTGGGCGAGCGCAAGCTGCCGTCGGCCGCCATCGCGTAGACCCGGTAGGGGGCGCGCAACACGGTCTGGGCCACATTGCGAACCGGCACGCCTCCGGGTGTCCGCCCCAGCTCACTCCCGGCGTGGGCGTGGCCGTGCAACACAAGGTCGGCCCCGGCGCGATCGATGGCATCGCCCAGGAGGTAGCTGCCCAGCAGCGGATACAGGTCGAGGCGCTCACCCGCCAGCGTGTCGGTCACCGGCGCGTAGTGCAGCAGGGCCACCCGCAGGTCGGCGTCGAGCTCGAGCAGTGCGCTCTCCAGGCGGACCGCCATCTGCTGGGTGTGACGGACGAAGGCCTTCATCTCCGGCTCGCCGAAGGCCGGTGCGCAGGCGCCGGCGAAGCCCCCCGCAAACCCCTTCGCGCCCGCTACACCGAGGCGCAGGCCCCCCACCTCGACTGAGGTCGGCTCGCCTTCGAGCACGTCGATGCCGCCGTGGCGCAGGATGTCGACCAGCACTTCTGGGCGCTCGTCGTGGTAGTCGTGATTGCCGAGCACGGCGATCTTGGGGACGGTGACGGCTCGCAGCTCCGAGGCCAGCAGCGCCGCCTCGGCCGGATCGCCCGTGCGGGTGAGGTCACCGGCCAGGAGGAGCACATCGGCCAGGCGGTCGACATCGGCAAACCAAGGTGCGATCCGTCCGGCGCAATCCCGCCCGGCGTGGATGTCACCGCATGCGGCGATCCTGATCATCGGCAACCTCCTCGCAGCCGAGGTGGAACGTGCTTGCCGGGTGGGTGCCGCCAGGGGCCGATCCAGCCTGTTGCCGTAGCGCTGCGGCTCAATGTATCGGGCCCGGTCGTCGCGGCCGCGGACCCAAAGCGTGACTCACAGCCAGTCCCGGCGGCGGAACGACAGGTACAACGCCAGCGACGAACCCACGGAGATCACCGCCGCCGCCAAGAACCCCCACGTCTGGTTGAAGCCGGGATACGGCACGTTCATTCCGTAGAAACCGGTGACCAGCGTGGGCACGGCGATGATCGCCGCCCAGCTCGTGACCTTCTTCATCACCTGGTTGAGGTGGTAGTCGCGCAGCGTGAGGCTGGTCTCCACGATGGTGCCCACCAGGTCGCGCAGGGCGTCCGTCGCCTCGCTCACCCGCAGCACGTGGTCGTAGACGTCCTGGTAGTAGGGGTAGAGATCCTCGGTCACGAGATGCCGCTCCCGCCGCATCAGCGAGCTGACCGCCTCACGGGTCGGCACCACCAGCCGATGGAAGCGCACCAGCGCCTGACGCATCTGGAACCACGACCGCTGTTTGAACGGCTCCAGTGGCTGTTCGTTGAAGATCTGGTCGCTCACCGCGCCGTAAAAGTCGTCGAAGGACTGCACGGTGTCGAAGTAACCGTCCACCACCACGTCGAGCAGCCCGTAGAGGAGGAAGGCCACGCCTTGGGACATCAGTTCAGAGGAGCGATCCCAACGGTCGAGCACCGGGTCGATGTCGAAGCCCTCGTCCTTGCGCACGGTGATGAGCCAGCGGTCGCTGATGAAAGCGTCGATCTCCGTCTTGTCGAGGTCGGCCCTCTCGGTGTCGACCCGCACGGCGTGCAGCGTGAGGAAAAGGTGGGTGCGGTAGTGGTCCAGCTTGGGGCGCTGGTGGCTGCCGACCGCGTCCTCGATCGCCAACTCGTGCAGGCCCAGCTCATCCCCCAACTCGTGGAGCTCCTCGAGCGTGGGGCGACAGAGGTCGACCCACACGATGGTGTCGGGCTGTTCGAGGTAGTCGGAGACGTCCGCCAGCGGGAAGTGCTCTGCATCGAGCACCCCCTTGCGGTATGCCCTGGTGTACGCCATCCGACCTCCTGAGAAGTTGCGCCCGGAGCCCGCCGACCGTGGGACACGAGCACCAGGTACCAACCATGGCGCAGCCGGCGCCATTTACGGTGGCTTTACCCGTTCGCCGTCCATCATCGGCTGCTCACCTGCAAGACGTGGCGCGGAAAGGGCCTTTCGGAAACTGCCGACCTGCTGCAGCAGGGAGTGGCGTCCGCTCCGTTCCTCTCCGCGACGTGAATCGGAGCTTTCATGGGCGATGATGACCCCAGCATGAAGGCACGACCGATCGACCGCCGTGCCGCGCTCCGGTATCTCGCCGGGCTCGGCCTCGGTGCCGTGGCCACGGCTTGCAGCAGCTCGCCGGCCAGGCTGGCGGCGCCCAGCACGAGCACCTCGGGTCGGTCCAGCACCTCGAGCTCGACCTCCACGTCATCGAGCGGGGCCTCCACGTCATCGAGCGGGGCCAGCACGTCATCGA
>JAXDQG010000162.1:0-3369 GCA_034667945.1 Acidimicrobiia bacterium
CTCATGGAGCGCGCGTTCGCGGACCCTTCCACGTTCACCCAGCCGGTGGAAGAGGTCATGTCGCCGCCGCTGCCCACGATCGGCTCGGGCCAGCCGGTCGAGCTGGCGGTCGAGCTGCTCGAAAGCGCCCCCGCCCTGCTCGTTCTCGACGGTGGTCGCCCGCGCGCGGTGCTGGCTCGCACGGATGTGCTCACGTTCCTCTCCTCCAGCCATGACTCCTCGAGCCCCGAGCTGGCCGCCGGAGCGGAGCCCACGCCGTGAGCGACCGGCTGCCCGAACATCGGCCCGCCGCAACGCAGGGATTCGAGACGCAGGGATTCGAGACCAGGGCCATCCACGCTGGTCAGGAGGCCGATGCGGCTACCGGCGCGGTCAACGTCCCGGTGTACCTCTCCTCGACCTTCGCCCAGGACGGCGTGGGCGCGACACGTGGCGGCTACGAATACGGACGGACCGGCAACCCGACCCGTAGCGCCCTCGAGCAGGTCCTGGCCTCCCTCGAGGGCGCCCGCCACGGACGGGCCTTCGCCTCCGGCCTGGCGGCGGAGGACGCAATCCTGCGCCTGCTGGCCCCCGGCGAAGGGGTGCTGATGGGCAACGACGCCTATGGGGGCACCTTTCGGCTCATCGACCGGGTGTTCGGGCGGGCCGGCATCGGCTGGACGGTGGGCGACCTGACCGACCCGGTCGGGCTCGACCGCAACTGGCCAGAGGGGACCCGCATGGTGTGGGTCGAGACGCCGACCAACCCGGCGCTCACGGTGATCGACATCGCCGCGGTCGCCGAGGCCGCCCACCGCCATGACGCCCGACTGGTCGTCGACAACACCTTTGCCACGCCGTATCTCCAGCAGCCGCTGGCCCTCGGCGCCGACATCGTCGTGCACTCCACCACCAAGTACCTCGGCGGGCACTCGGACGTGGTCGGCGGCTTCGTCGCCACCAACGACGCGGACACCGCGGGCGAGCTGGCCTTCCTGCAGAACGCCGTTGGGGCCGTGCCGGGTCCGTTCGACTGCTACCTCACCCTGAGGGGTGTCAAGACTCTGGCCGTGCGCATGGACCGCCACTGCGCCAACGCGGCGGCGGTCGCGCGACTGCTCGTCAATCACCCGGCGGTCGGTCGGGTCATGTATCCCGGTCTTCCCGGACATCCCGGTCATGGCGTGGCCAAGGGGCAGATGCGGGACTTCGGCGGGATGGTGTCGTTCTTGGCTCGGGGCGGGCGCAAGGCGGCTCGTCGCATTGTCGGACGCACGAAAGTCTTCACGTTGGCCGAATCACTGGGCGCCGTTGAGTCGTTGATCGAGTACCCGGCGGCCATGACCCACGCCTCGGTAAGCGGCTCACCCTTGCAGGTGGACGAGTCGCTCGTGCGCCTCTCGGTGGGCCTGGAAACCCTGGATGACCTGTTGGGCGACCTGCGCCGGGCGCTCGACCCGGAAACCCCCGGCTGACGGACCTCAGTTCACCGCCGCCGACGCAGCGTCGATCGACTCCCGCAGGCATTCCACGACCCTGTCGATCTCGCCTTCGGTGATGGTGAACGGCGGGCCCACCATGACCGCGTCCTGCACCGGGTCGCCGGAACCGGCCGGATAGACCCAGACGTCCCGGCTCAAGGCCTCGGCCGACACCCGCCCGGCGAACCCCGCGGTCTTGGCGAACCAGGTATGTGGCTCACGTCGCTCCACCAGCTCGAGCGCGGCCCACAAGCCGATCCCCCGTACGTCCGCCACGTGGGGATGGTCGCCGAAGGCATCTTCCAGCCGGGACCGGAGCAGCGCCCCGAGCTTGGCCGACCGTTCGACCAGGTTCTCGTCCTCGAGGATCTGCAGCACCTTGTCCGCGACCGCGCAATGGGCGCTCTGCGCGCCGAAGGTGAAGAACATGAACGAGTGCCCGGAGCGGCCGAGTGCCGCGGTCACCGCTTCGGTGGCGAACACGCCGGCGATGGCTGCGTAGCCGCCACCCAGCCCCTTGCCGCCGTACATGATGTCCGGGGTGACGTCCCAGTGCTGGATGCCGAAGTTGCGTCCCGTGCGCCCGAAGCCGGACATCACCTCGTCCACCATGAACAGCACGCCGTAGTTGCGGCAGATCTCAGCCACCCGCGGGAAGTAGTCCTCGTCGGGCACCAGCACCCCGCCGGCTGCGCCGATGACGGGCTCGGCCACGAAGGCGGCCACGGTCTCGGGTCCTTGCGCCAGAATCATGGCTTCGAGCGCATCGGGATCGTCCCAAGGGACGTGGGGGAAATCCAGCAGCAGCGCGTCGTAGCCGGTTCGCCGGGCGAGATGGCCGCCAGCTGACAGCGAGGCCACCGTCACGCCGTGATAAGAGGGCCATCGGCCGAGGATCTTCCAGCGACCGGGTTGGCCCGAGCACACGTGGTAGGCGTGTGCCAAACGGATGGCCGAGTCCGCCGCCTCCGAGCCTCCGGAACAGAAGCCCACCTGCGTGAGGCCCGCGGGCAGCCACGACCTCACCAGGCGATCACGCAGCGAGACCCGTGCCGGGGTCGCCCACGGGGGCAGCACGTAGTCGACCTCGACCAGGCTGGCCTTGGCCACCTCGGCCACCTCGGCGCGGCCATGGCCGATGTTGGTGACGATGGCCCCACCGGCGGCATCGAGGATGCGTCGCCCATCCGCAGTGAGCAGGTAGTTGCCCTCGGTCCGCACGATCTCCAGCGGGGAGCCCCCCGGGATGAACGAGTAGTGCCCGACGCCGAGTGGCAGGTTCTCGGTGCTCATGGAGCGAGCGTAGTGCGCCCGTTCCTGGCCTCTGAGGGGTGTTGGTTCACAGCCCGGTCCATCGGCGCAGCTGCGACCAGCGGACTGAGGCACCGATCTTCACCCGATCAGGTGGCTGGCCGGCAGCCGGTCGGGTTCGGCGTAGCCCGGTTGCCGGCGCGAAGCTTGCCCGGTAGCGAGCTTGCTCGGCAGGGGCTTGCGTGCTGCGACGACGTCGGCGAGTCCGGATGCGTGCGGGGGTCTGATGGCCAAGGGGCGAAGCAGGCACAACAGCCACTCATCGGCTGGGAGCGAGGCCACGCAGGCGCGGATCGTCGAGGCCACGCTGGCCACCATCCGGGCCGAAGGCATCCTCGGTGCCAGTGCGCGTGCCATCGCCCGAACCGGCAACTTCAACCAGGCGTCGATCTACTACCACTTCGGCTCGATCAATGACGCCGTCCTGGCTGCTGTGCAACAGATGTCCCGCGAGCGCCTGTTCCGCTACGAGCAGCGCATGATGGAGGTCTCGTCACTCGCCGAATTGGTCAAGGTGGCCAACGAGCTCTATGCGGAAGACGTGTCCAGCGGGACCATCAAGGTGCTCTCCCAAGTCATGGCCGGTGCTGCCAGC